>JADLCY010000009.1 GCA_020846935.1 Gemmatimonadaceae bacterium | reverse complement strand
GCCGCGACGCTGCGCTTA
This sequence comes from Gemmatimonadaceae bacterium, assembly GCA_020846935.1. Classification (NCBI taxonomy): domain Bacteria; kingdom Pseudomonadati; phylum Gemmatimonadota; class Gemmatimonadia; order Gemmatimonadales; family Gemmatimonadaceae; species Gemmatimonadaceae bacterium. Next base: position 2,753 of record JADLCY010000009.1, on the reverse strand, counting down.
GATGCTCGAAACCCAGGTCGCGCACGCGCCGAGTCCGACACGCGAAGTCGGCCACGTCTGGCAATTCGCTGCGCTTGGCCGATCGCACCGACTTGTGGACGTGCGCGGAATACGGTGGGTCCGTTGCCATGATGTCGATCGCATCGTCGGGGATGCTCGCCAGCACATCCCGCTCGCCCCACTCCGCGCCCTCGGGACGCTCGCCGACAGACACGCCCTCGCCGTGGACGACGCACCAAAGCGCCGAGCCGTCGAGAACCTGAGCCAGCGTGCCCTCAGCCGTAGACACGCGGCCTCCCGTTCAGGACGGCGTTGTCTTCCTCGCGACCGAAGATCGAAGCCCGTTCGACGTAGAGCCAGCCGACCGGATCTTTGCACTTCGCGCACTGCGTCCCGACGCGATCCTCGTGACTGCCCGCGTCCTCCGGCTTGGTGACTCCGACGATGTGGAACGGATCGCACCCGCAGCCGGGGCACGAGCCGTCAACCGCGCAGTCGTCGTCCACGTTGCGCCACTCGTAGGAGATGGCGCGCTCGATGCGCAGGCGTTGGCTCACGCCGCCCTCCTCCCCGTCTCAATCGCCTCGAGCCTGACCGCGCGCCGATACTCGCGCCCGTCGCACTCCGTGATCCGGCAGACGCCGCCGAGTCCGTGCGCGGCGAGGTCCTCGGCTTCTTCCGTGCTGCCGGCCCATCCCATCCTTTGCCATCCGTGCGCGGTCAACTTCTCGACGCGGAACTTCAGCGGCGGCGGCTTGACCATGAAGGCGAGTAGGTGTCCGTTCATGCCGCGAGGCTTCACTTGTCCACCCCCTTCGCCCCGCCTTTCGCGCGTTCGGCTCGCTCGGCCTTGATGATGCCGAAGTGAACCGAGCGCATTGCGAGCGCGGCGGCTGCCCAGTCGCTCACGCGCTTGAGCGAGCGGCTGCGCTTCGGTGTGTGTGCTTCGCGGATTCGACGGATCATCGTGTACCTCCCAGCTCTGAAAGACGTTGAAGCCAGCAGCGCTCCGCATCACGCGGCGCGAGTGGCGCAAGCATTGACCCGACGCTCGCGGGGAGCGTCATCGCGAGCAGTTCCGCGACCGGCATCAGGTCGCAGAAGAACGCGGCGAGTTCGTCATCGGGCACGCCGACGAGAAGGCGCGCCTCGAAGATTGCCGCGACCGCATCGGCCACGTGGACGTCGTGGTGCGAGAGCGACTCGACGCCGTAGCGTTCGCAGATGCGAGCATCGAAACGGTCCGCCACCGCATCGAGCATCACGTCCCCCGCGCGCCGCATGAGCGCTTTCATCGGGCTGTTGACGTCGGAAACGAACGCCTCCGAGGCATCGTGAAGCAGCCCCGCGAGCGCGTGTTCCGGCGTCAGGAGGTGGCTCACGACGACGCAGTGCTGAGCCACCGAGTAGTGCTCCGGCACGTGCCCCGTCCACCGGCAGAGGCGCGACAGAGGGCCGGCGATCAGCTCGGGCGCCACGTCCTCCACCGTCGGGCTGACGAGCGAGATGCGCCGCCCGCCCGTGGTCCAGATGAAGATGTCGGCGGTCACCGCGCGCCGCCTTCCGCGCGGAACTTCGCGACCGCGGCGCGAATGCACCGCTCGGACACCGCCGCGCTCACCCATCCCCCGGCAGGGAAGATGTAGCGGCGCTCGCAGTGGGTCCAAGCGTCGTCTCCGAACACGTCGCCCGACGCGCCCGCGACGTGGAACTGCCAGCCCTCGCCGCGCGAACGGTAGTAGCACTCGCGCCCGTCTAGCGTGCCCTCGCCCTGGACCGGGCAAGCGCCGCCCCACTGGATATCGAGCCCGTCAACGCAGAGCAGGCCGGCCGTGCCATCGTAGTCAGCAAGCTCGACCCGGCGGGCACCTTGCAGGTAGCGCTTCAGGATCGTGACGCGCTTGCCGAGCCACGAGAGGATCGGATTCCGGCTGTACTCGACGCGGCAGTGCCACCACGCCCACAGCCAGATCGCGATCGGGATGCGTTTAGCCATGGTCATCGTCCTCCGAAGCGGGCACGCCGCTTGCTCTTGCTGTCTCCGTGATGGCGATATCGGGCGAGATTCGGCAGGAGCGCCACGGCACGGGCGCCACGGGTGGGGCGGTCATGTCGTCACCTCTTGGTCAGACTCAGCGAACAGCACCGACTGCGCCGCGCGAGCTCCACCGAACTCACACGCAACCGGGGAGCGAAACGTCTTCGCCCATCGTGTCTTTGCGCTGCTCATGTGCTCGCGGTTCACGGCCGGCGTCCGCGTTCCGGTGTGCGTCCACCATGAGCGAATCCCGGCCGATTCGAGCGCCCACCCAGCGCCGCGGAGACTGGTTCCGCCCTCGGATTCGAGCGTGTACGTGATGATGCGCCACGCGCCGATAGCCTGCGCCGCGCGAGCGCAAGCGCCTAGCAGGGCGGAGCAGGCGTTTGGTTCGCCGTCAGTCGCCACGCGAAGCACCTCAACGGTTTGCCCGTCGTCGTTGTTTCGGTTCGTCGGCCGTCCGGCGATTGCGACGCCGTGGATTGCGCCGGATTCGTCAACGCACGCGACGCAGAACCACGCGAAGCCACCCGGGAGCGCGGCGTGGTGCCGATGCCAACGGCCGACGCATTCGTTGGCGCGCGGCAGCGTCGTCGGAACGCAGAGGAGTCGGCGCTGCATCACGCATCCCCTGAGATCGGCACTTCAGTCCACGCCGCTTGGCACTCCCGACACCGCACCCGATACAGGTCGCGGTCACCACCGAGGTGTTCGG
>JADLCY010000008.1:300000-424176 GCA_020846935.1 Gemmatimonadaceae bacterium | reverse complement strand
CGTCCCTCTGTTGATGTCGCTCCTCGGCTGCATAACCGCGGGTTGCAACAGGCGAGTGCGCTTTGGTAGGCGGCTTCGCCGCCGTCTTGTGGGAAGCCCTCGCTGTTGAACCCTAATCGTTATGCCGACGACGACCATTGGGTGCGCAGCGGGCGCCTAAATTCGCTCTTGCGCGATCGAGCGCCGGGTGGTATCTAGGCCCGTCCGGTGGAGCCTTCGCCGCGGCAACATGTAATAGAAGTACAGAAGAAACTTGTTGTTGCTGGTCTCTTGCGCTGCGAGGGGCCTTTTGAATTTTGTAACCCTATTCCTGAGGAAATGGAGAATGTAGACGCGCCATTCGAAGGGCCAGAAGAATTCCACGACAATTGATGGTAGAAGCGCACTGGTTTGCTGGTCTCTCGCGGTTAGGAGAGGCCTTTTTCAGTTTTTGTCCCCCCTTCTTGGAGAAAACATGGTGCAGAGCCGCAATCACAAGAATTCCTGAGAGCAACGAAAATCGAAAATAACTCACCGTTTCACAACTCATCTACCACAGGAACCAGCAAGTGACGACGAAAACGAATGAACTCACGAGAATTGGCGTCTTTTACGACGGAACGTTCTTCTTCCACGCTAGCAACTACTACAACTACCACCATGACCGGCGCGCGCGTCTCAGCGTGGGAGGCCTGCACGAATTCGTCCGCAGCCAAGCGGCGGATTCAGAGGGGGTGGACGTGCGCTACTGCCAAATCGTGGACGCACACTATTTCCGCGGTCGGCCGCGCGCCCAAGATGCTGAACAGCGAGGTATGCTCGCCAGGGAGCGGGCGTTTGATGACGTTCTCGTGCGCGAGGGCGTGGTCACGCACTATTTGCCTCTTGGCCCCGATGGCGAGAAGGGCATCGACGTATGGCTGGCCCTAGAAGCCTACGAACTTGCGATCTACAAAAGGTTCGACGTAGTCGTGCTAGTTGCCTGCGATGGAGACTTTCTTCCACTCGTGCGCAAGCTCAACACCATTGGCACCAGGGTCATGCTGCTCGCTTGGGACTTCAAGTTTACGGACGCAGACAACAAGGAGCAGGAAACGAGAACGGCGCAGGTGCTCCTCGACGAGGTTACGTACCCGATCATGATGCATCAGATAATAGACGATCGGTCACGACGCGCCGATCCGTTGGTGAATGGAATGTTCGTGCCACCGAGGCCGGTTCGCGCTCACCCCGCAACGAACGGCACGTCGCCAGTCGTTCCGACTCAAGCGGAACTTCCTCAGCAAACGGGTCGCATACAGAACCTACAACCTGGATATGGCTTTATCGCTCCGGATTCCGGAGCGGCGAATATCTTCTTCTTCCACGCCGAGCTACTAAACGCCGACTTCAACGAACTCCGCACCGGGCAGCGCGTCACCTACGCCCTCGGTTCAAACAAACGAGGACCATGCGCCATCAGTATCTCGGTGCTCGATAGACCGGCAGCGGTCGGCGCAGCCGCGGCATAACCACGCGTTGCTGCTGACGAACGCGGGCAATTGAGGAAGCGAACGGGCGGCGCGCGCCGATAGCACGTTTGGGTTTGCGCGCGCCGCCCGTTCGCAGTTCATTTGAGCGTTCGCAGCAGAACGCTATTCGCTCAGGGTGTAGGAAAAGCCTCTCTTGGGCTGTGCGAGGGCGGTCGTGACGCCGACTGGCTTCGGCGGAGCCTGCGGTGGCATGCGAGGATCGCTATTTCGCTGGCGGCGCGGATCGACCGCGCCAAGGGCAGGCAATCGCGCCCGACCGCCGGGTCCCCGGACGCGTTAGGCGGCGTAGCCCGTGTGCGCGAGCTTCTCGATGTTGTGCACCAGACAGAAGCGCCGCCATTGCGCCTCCACCTTCCGGCGACTGCGTAGCGTGAAGCGATCCAGGCGCTTGTTGTGCCGAAGATTGGCGAAGACGGGCTCCACCGTCCCAAAGCGCTGCGCATACCGCGCTCGTTCCGTGGGCTGATCGATGCGACGCTTCCTCCGGGCCGTGCGCGTCTCCGGCGCGGGCGCGGCGCGGCCGCGGAAGAAGGCCACCGAGCGGGGCGACGCTTGGGTTGGATCGCGTAGACACTGCACGCGGAGGAGACAGGGAAGGCAATCCCGCTTCGTGCCGAGGAAATGCTCGGCGACAAACCCGCGCGTGATATTCGCCGGCCCTTTCCGATAGAGGGATTTGCCCGCGGGGCATACACATGTGCGCGCGACCGGATCGTACGTGAAATCACTCGGCTGGAACCGCCGTGGCGCCCCCTCCTCATCTGACTTGTCATGCAGTGGATCCTTGGTCTGATGATGTTCCACTTGGGTCGCGAAGCGCTCGTCGCGCCGCCGCAACTCGCTGTCCGCAATCAGCGCGTCCACCTGGCGCTGCTCCAACGCGCGCACGTTTGCTTCACTGTGGTAGCCCGCGTCCGCCGTCACCAGCGACGTCGGCGCGAGGTGGGGCGTGAGCGCCTCCACGACCGGCACGAGGAGCTCCTGTTCCGAGCCCGTCCCATGGGCCTCCGCCACACAAATGATCTGATGCTTCGCATCCACCGCCGCCACGCCCGTGTAGCCCTGGATCACGCCTTTGCCCGTCGCCATCTTCGCACTCTCGTTGTCGGTGCGATGGCTCTTCCGCACCGCGCCATTCGGCCCGCGCCGCTCCTCGGGATGCGCCGCCAACCACGCGCGCAGCTGCGTCGCGTCGCGCTGCAGCCGCGCGAGCCGGGCCACCTCTTTCGCGCTTGAACTCGGCTCAACCGGCAAGGCATCCGTCGCCCGATGCCGCGCGACCATCGCCGCGGCCGCCGCTTCCAGTTTGTCGGCCTGCCGCTCAAACTCGGCCCGCGTCCCACTCTTCTGCTTCGCGGCGTTGCTCGGCAGCTTGACCCCATCGATCGCAAACATCTCGCGCCCGATCAACCCCTGCGCCTCACAAATGGCGAGCACGGCGGCGAAGACGCGGGCGATGTCGTCCCCCAACGTGCTGACAAAGTGCGCGATCGTGGTGAAGTGCGGCGCCTGGTCGCCGCACAGGGCGATGAAGGTCACGTGTGTCTCGCAGAGCCGCGCGATCCCACGGCTACTCACGACCCCCGCGCGTAGGCGACGAGCACGACCTGCAGCAGCGTCGCGGGCGGATACGCGGGCGCGCCGGTCGTGTCATTCTTGAACCGCGCGTCGAAGTGCGAGAGGTCGATCGCGTGCGTCACCAAGTGATGCACGGCATGTTCGAAGGTGCCCGGCAGCAGCTGCTGGGCGAGATCGACCGGCAGCAAGCGGGGCTGCGTATCGATGTACTTGTAGCGGGCCATGGGCGCTCCTCGACGCGGGACGAAACCCACTCTAGCTTCACCCAGCAGCCCTGCAAAGTCTCTGGCGCTCGCGAGGTCGCGCCGGGTTTTCTACAGCTTCGTTAGGCGTCCCAGCCAGTGCCGTGGCCAGGTCATCGGACGACGGCCATGGCTGTAGCGCCCAGGACGGCGGTTCAGGGATTCCCAAGCAGCAGGCGCACGCCGGCGTGCAGATCCGCGAACTGTGCCGCAAGCATGGCATCACCGAGCAGACGTTTGTGCTCAGAGCCCCAGCGCGCACAGACGGACGGTCGCGCGTTCGCTGCTTCACGTTGGTGGACGACTTCACGCGCGAGTGTCCGTCTGATCGTGGTGGGGCATTCCCGGCCGGCCGCGTGATCCAGGCGCTCGACCGCGTGGCGATGGCCCGCGGACTGCCCCGGAGCGTCGTCCGCGACCACGGACCGGAGTTCGCGGGCAAAGCGCTGGATCGCTGGGCACACGAGCGCGGCGGCGTTGCAGTGCATCCGGCCGGGCAAACCCGTTGAGAACGCGTACTGCGAGAGCTTCAACGGCAACTTCCGTGATGAATGCTTGAACAGCTGCTGGTTCACCACGCGGTGCGCCCGCACGAGGCTTTTCTACATCGTCGTCAGGCGCCAATGGCAGATAGTCGCTTGTGCAAATGTATGAGTCCTCCGCTCTGGTATCTCGACTATGAGAGAGTCGACCTTGGCATGGACGACTCAAACGGTACCCATGCAGACGTCGCTCTCGAAACCTGCAAACATTGCGGCGCCATTTGGTTGACGTATCACTTCGAGTATGAGCACCTGACAGCTTCGGGCCGCTGGTATCGCGGTATCATCTCGCCGGAGGTTGCTCGATCTGTCACACCAGAAACAGCGCTTGCCATGTTGGAGCGCATGCCCTGGTGGCTGTGCGGTGGATCATTCTTTGACCATGCTGGCCGTCGGCACGACGCCCCACTGAGAGCGCTTCCATGAGCCTGGCGCCTGATCACTCAATCCAACTGACGCCCACCCGCTACGCGGGCGGTCGCCGCTGATTTTCGGGCGTTGATACGACTGGTTTCTGTCAAAGTGAAAAGAAGACCGCGGCGTGGGTTGCATCGACGGTGAATCCTGCTGATGTGTGCCGGTCAGCGATGTCGCAATACCGGAGCGGCAAGAACGTGATTCGCCGGGAGCACCGCATTCCAGACACGGGGACATCATTCGGACGGACACAATCCGCATAACGCTCGGGCATGCTCGACCGTCGAGCCCCGGCGCGCGGTGCATCCGTCGAACGCCACGCTCCCCCAGTGCGTACACTGCCAGTGCGATACGTTCGCTCCCCCCATCACTCCAGTGGAAGTCTCGCTCGAATGTCCCTCCAACTTCGCCCGCTCCAGCAGCTCTCCCGGCTCGCCCTTGCGTCCGCGGCCCTCATCGCCACGTCGGCGCAGGCCCAGCGTCGTCCGGCCGCCGACCCCAACGCGCCCATCACGGCAGCGCCATACCGCTTCGAGTTCCTTGGCCCCGCGACGGGCGGGCGCTTTGCCTCCCTTGCGGGCGTGGAGGGTGACACGGCGATCTGGTACGCCGGCTCGGCGTCGGGCGGGATCTGGAAGACGACCGATGGCGGTGCCAACTGGCGCCCGATCTTCGACGATCAGCCGGTGCAGGCGGTGGGCGCACTGGCGGTAGCGCCCAGCGATCGCAACGTCGTCTGGGCGGGAACGGGTGAGGCGTGGACGATTCGCGAGAGCGACGTGCAGGGCGATGGCGTTTACAAGTCGACTGACGCCGGTGCCACCTGGCGGAACGTGGGGCTGCGCGAGACGGGGCGCATTGCCCGCATCCTCGTGCACCCGCGGGATGCCAACGTGGTGTACGTCTGCGCGTTAGGCCGGACCAACGGCCCACAGGAGGAGCGCGGCGTCTACAAGACCACCGACGGCGGCAGCACCTGGACGCGGTCGCTGTTCGTGAACACCAACACCGGGTGCTCCGACATCACGATGGATGCGAAGGATCCGGAGGTGTTGGTGGCGGGCACGTGGGAGGTGGTGATGAAGTCGTGGGGGATGACGAGCGGCGGCCCGGGGAGCGGTATCTGGATGACGCGCAACGGCGGCAGCAGCTGGAAGCGCGTCGAACACCCCGGGCTTCCCAGGCCGACGATCGGCAAGGTGGGCGTGGCCATCGCTCCGTCCAACAGCAACCGCATCTTCGCCCTCATCCAGACGCTCAACCAGGGATCGCTCTGGCGCTCGGACGACGGCGGTGCAAGCTGGCAGGTGGTGAGCTGGCAACGCTCCCTGATCGGCCGGGCCGGCTACTACAACCATGTGGCTGTGAACAGCGGTAACCAGGACGAAGTCTACGTTGCCAACTCGTCGTTCTGGCGCTCGATGGATGGTGGGAAGACGTTCGAGGACACGCGCTGGGGCGGTGACACGCACGACATCTGGATCTCGCCCAGCAATCCCGACCACTTCGGTCTTACCGACGATGTGGGCTTTACCATCACCACGTCGCACATGAAGCAGCGACGGCGCGTCGTGCTCAACAACGGGCAGATGTACCATGTCGCGGTGGACAACCGCACTCCGTACTGGGTGTACAGCAACCGTCAGGACAACGGGACGATGCGCGGCCCCTCGGACGGTTATGAGCGCGGGACGCCGGGCATGGGGCCGGCCGGGCCCACGTTCTACGGGATGACCACTGAGGGCGCGCGCGACTGGGACGAGGGGATCGGAGGCTGCGAGTCGGGCTTCACCATTCCCGATCCCAATGATCCCGACATCATCTGGGCCTCGTGCTACGGTAACAAGGTCACGCGCTACAACCACAAGACGCGAACGTCGCGCTCGGTGCAGCCGTATCGCATCACCTTGGACGCTCCGCCCGACGAGATCAAGTACCGTTGTCATTGGACCGCGCCGCTTGCCATCGACCCGTTCGACACGCAGACGGTCTACTACGGCTGCCAGGTCATCTTCCGCACGAACAACAAGGGGCAGAGCTGGGACATCATCTCCCCCGACCTGTCCCTGAATGACACGTCGAGGATCAAGCCGAGCGGCGGGGTGATCAGCGACAACCTGGGACAGTTCTACGGCTCAGTGGTCTTCGCCATCGCGCCGTCGAAGCTCAAGCGGGGGCTCATCTGGGCTGGAACGAACGACGGCAAGGTCTGGATCACGCGCAACGGCGGTGGCCAGTGGACCGACCTGTCGAAGAATGTCACCGGTATGCCGGCGTGGGGGACGATCCGCAAGATCGAACCGTCGCCACACGACGCTGCCACGGCGTACATGGTCGTCGACCTGCACACCAACGACGATCGTCGCCCCTACCTCTACAAGACGAGTGACTACGGCCAGACATGGAAGAGCATCGTCGGTGACCTCCCGACATCGCACCCGCTCGACTATGTGCTCGCCGTCGCCGAGCATCCCGAGCGCAAGGGAATGCTGCTGGCGGGGACCGGACACGCCTTCTTCTACAGCATGGACGACGGTGCGCACTGGACGCAGTACCAGACCGGACTGCCTGCTGCACCGGTCACCTGGATCGAGATCCCCAAGGGGTGGAACGATGCCGTGGTGTCCACCTACGGGCGCGGGCTCTGGGTACTGCGCGACCTCAAGGCACTGCAGGAGGGGGGAGTTGCTGCTGGCGGTACAACTCTGTTCGCCCCGCGACCGGGCATCCGCCGCGCTCGAGAAGGGCGCGTGGACCTGACCTTCCGAGCCGCCGACACCACCGTGGTGATGCTCGACATCACCGATGCGGCGGGGCGGCTGGCGCGGACGCTCAAGGTGAAGCCCCATGTGGGCCTCAACCGCGTCACGTGGAACCTGCGTTACGACCTGGCGGTCGCGGTGGCGCTGCGCACGTCGCCGCCCGACAATCCATACATCTGGGACGAACCGCCCTACAAGGGAAAGGACACGCGCCCCATTGCCCACTGGGGCATTCAGCAGCCGCAGACCCAGGGACCGCTGGGCTCACCCGGGCGTTACACGGTGACGCTACGCGCCAGCGGCCAGGTGTACACGCAGCCGCTCACCGTCCTCAAGGCCAGCGACCTCCCCACAGAAGATGTGGACCTCGTGGCATCCACCGATGCGCAGGTGCGCGTACGCGACCGGCTCACCGAGACGGCCAACGTCGTCAACCAACTCGAGGTACTGCGCAAGAACATCGAGGACCAGCTCAAGGCCAACGCCTCCAACGCGACAGCGGTCAAGGCGCTCAGGGAGATGGACCAGAAGATGCTCGACATCGAGCTCATCCTCCTTTCGCGCCACGACCTGCACTCGGACGACAAGTGGTTCGTGGAGACGTACCGCACGTATCTCTCGCTCTTGTGGCTGGCAGGAGAAATCGGGAGCGGTGCCGGCGACGTGGCCGGCGGCGCCGACTGGCGCCCGACCGACGCGTCCATGCAGACGCTCAAGGAGCTGGAGGCCGACCTGGAACGCGCCAAGGCCGCCTACAAGGTGCTCATCGACAAGGAACTGCCGGCCTTCAACGCGCGAATGAGCGCACTGCTCAAGCCCATTGCCTGAGGTACCCCGATGCCGGCTACCCTGCTCCGCGACATTCGGCTCCTCAAGGCGTGGGAAGTCACTGCTCAACCCTGCGCGACATCACGACCGCGGCGTCGCTTCGTACGCCGCAGAAGGAGGAGGTCTACCCGGCTTTCGATCCGCTTTTTTCCGGGCTGCGTTGACGCAGCGTTCCTGACATCACGCGCCACCGATTGATCCGTCTGCGCTGCCGGACGGATCGATCGAAAGCGTGCTGGCTGCTGCCGGCGCGTGCTGTGGCTCACGGATCCCGCGCAGCAGGATCGTATCAGGAAAGCGAAGGCGGCCTGATATGGCTCGTCCCTGGTTCGACCATCGTGCAGACAGCGGGAAGCCGGACGCGTGGAGGGCGAGGAGTTCCTCAGCCCTCCATGCCTTTCAAAGCCTCAGCCTGGCGGGAGCCCCGAGCGCTTGAGCATCGTCGTCGCGCGCCGCCTGTCTTTCGTTCCAGCTGCCCCGTGAGCAGGACATCAAGAAACGCGAGCGGGCTCAAGTCCTCACGCGCCGCTTGTTCGACGAGCTCCGGCAGGGCGCTCGCCGGAACCTCCGAGGTTCAGCGCGCGCACCCCGGCGGGTGCCTAACGTGCGCGATGATGCAAGAGGCGCCGGCCGGAATCGAACCGGCGAATAGCGGTTTTGCAGACCGCTGCCTTACCACTTGGCTACGGCGCCGTGGCGAGGGAAGCTATGCCATGCCCATGCCGCGCTCAAGGCGGGGCCCCTGCCCACTGGTCATAAGCTGCATGCCAGCGGCAACTTACGGCCACTCGACCCCGACCATCACGCGCTCATGGAAGCCGCCCAGCCCACACTGACCACGCTCACCGACCTCGACGCGGCCGCTGCGCGCATCAGGGGCAAGGTGCACCGAACCGCCCTCTCGGCCTCGTCGTTCCTGAGTGCGCAGAGCGGTACTCGCGTCTCGCTCAAGCTCGAACTCTTTCAGAAGACGGGCTCGTTCAAGGTGCGCGGCGTCGTCAACACACTTCGGCAGCTCGCAGAGGCGGAGCGTGCGCGCGGCGTGATCTCGATGTCGGCGGGCAATCACGCGCAGGCGCTGGCCTGGGGCGCAACGTCGCTCGGCATGTCGTCCGTCATCGTCATGCCGACGAGCGCGGTGCCGTCCAAGGTCGCGGCGACACGGGACTACGGTGGAGAGGTCGTGCTTACCGCGGGTGACCTGCTCGGCACGGCTCGGGAGCTCGAGGAGCGTCGGGGGCTCACCTTCATTCACCCGTTCGACGATCTCCGCGTGATCGCCGGACAGGGCACGGTGGGACTGGAGATTGTCGATGACGCGCCCGACGTGGACGTGGTGCTCGTGGCGTGCGGAGGTGGCGGCCTGCTCGCGGGCGTGGCGGCGGCGGTAAAGGCGCGACGGCCTGACGCCCGCGTGATCGGCATCGAGCCGGAAGGTTCGGCGGTGATGTCGTGTTCGCTCGCCGCGGGATCACCGCAACGGCTCGAGGTCAACCGAACCATTGCCGACGGGCTCGCGCCTCCGTTCACCGGCATGAACGCGTTCAACCATGTGAACGCGCTCGTCGATCAGGTCATCACGGTCTCCGACGCCGAGCTCCTCGATGGCATGCGCGTGCTGATGGAACGGTGCAAGTTGTTCGCCGAGCCGTCGGCCGGCGCCGCGGTATCCCCACTGCTCACGGGCCGCCTCGCGTTCCCGGCGGACAGCCGAGTGGTCGCCATCGTGTGCGGCGGCAACATCGACCTGGCGCGCCTCTGCGAGCTCATCGGCTGAGGCGACATCCAGGCGCAGGCGCGACCTCGCGGCCGCGAGCGCGCGGCTTGCCGTTGCCTACACGAGCCTTGCCGTGATCGAGATCGGCACGGCCTTGAGCGCGCGACTGATGGGGCAGCCCTCCTTTGCCGCCATCGCGATCTCCTGGAACTGCTCGGCGCTGATCCCCGGCACCTGGCCCACGAGTTCGAGCGCGATGCCGACGACGCTCCAGCCATCGCCCTGCTTCTCGATCGAGACGCCGGCCGTGGTGCTGAGTTCGCTCGGCGTGAAGCCGGCGCCTGCCAGCCGAAAGCTGAGTGCCATGGTGAAGCATCCCGCGTGTGCGGCGGCGATCAGCTCCTCAGGGTTGGTGCCGAGCTTGCCGTCTTCGCCGGTGAACCGCGCGGCCGCGCTGTATGGCGTGTCGTGGAGCACGCCGCTCGTGCTCGTGAGGCGTCCCTTGCCTTCGGAGCCTGTGCCGTGCCAGACGGCGGTGGATCGTCGTGTGAAGCCCATGGTGGAGGTGCCGATGATGAAAGTGAAGCGGCCGTCGTCGTATTCCGTCTCGCAAGATAGGCGCGAGCGCAGGCTACGGCGCCGGCGGCCGTGGCGACCCCTGCCGCCGCCACCATCCACTCTCCCACCGCGCACTCGTGCCTCGAACGTCGATATGGACGAACGGACCGCTGGGGCCGACGGCGGTGTAGGTCCCGAGCCCACCGGTCAGCGAGCGATGGCGCGCTTCGACACGGGCCAGCGCGGCGGCGATGGGCGCGGTGTCACCCAGGTCCGAGCGCCCATTGCGGTTGAGGTCGTCCATGCGGCCGTCTCCGTCGTCATCGATGATGATGTCGGCCGCGTCGCCGAACTGATGGCGACTGCCACGCGCCATGCCTTCGCCCACACCGCGGTCGTTGTAGTACGGCGCCCGGAACCCGGACAGCACGACGGCGCGCCTCGTGGCGATGCCGCGCGCGTTGAGTTCCTGGAAGATCAACTCGAGCTTGTCGAGCAACTTCTCCTCGAGCACCAGGTACTTCGGCCACCGGTCGCGCTGATCGTGCGTGAGGAAGTCGCCTAACGTGAAGTGCGCGGTGAGCGGCAGCGAGGCGTTGGCCTCGATGACCTCCACAAAGCCGTCCGGGTTGTAGTAGTTGCGCGCCATGATCCAGCGTTCCGACGGCCACCGCCCCAGCCGATACCCGTTGAGCATCTCGCCCTTCTTCTCGCTGAAGGGGCGCAACACGAGATAGGCGAACGGCGAGCCGTCCGCGGTCGCTGCTGGGTGCACCGCCGGCTGGTGAATGGCGGGCTCACCAAACACGTCGAGGAATCCGGGCACCGCGATCGCTTCGGCCGGCGTGAGCGTGCGAAAACGAAGCGCCTTGCTCAGACCGAGCAGCGAATCCGGCACCTCGACGACGGCCGCCTTCGCCCTCACCTCGGGCGCCGGCGGGATGTCGAGCGCGCCGGTCCCACCGGTCGATCCCTGCAGGTCGCGCAGCACGACGACGACCCAGGCCACAGCGAACAGCCCGGCGAGCCCGGCGATGCCTAACGCCAATCGTCGGATCACCGCGCGAAGCATCACGCGGCCCGCGCGTCGGCCCTGCGCTGCGCGCTCACCACGCCGCGCCGTACGCCTCGCGCCGGTAATCAGACCCCACGAAGAGTGCGCGCGATCGCGGATGAACGAGGATCATCTGTGCGCCGCCGAACTCCGCACTCGGCGGCTGCCCCTCCACCTGATGTCCTCGCCGAGTGAGTGCCGCTCTTACCTCGGCGCTCACGCCCGGCTCCACGCCGAGTCGTCCGCGTCCGTATGCCCGCCAGCGTGGGGCTTCGATCGCCTGCTGCGGCGTCATCCCGAAGCGCAGCACGTTGTTCAGGATCTGAATGAGCGTCTGCGGCTGACCGTCACCCCCGGGCGTACCAAGCACCATCGCCAGCGACCCGTCCGCGTCGAGCACCATGGCCGGACTCAGCGTGTGGAAGGGCCGCTTGCCCGGTGCGATGATGTTCGGGTGGGACGGGTCCAGCGAATAGAGCGATCCGCGGTTGTGAAGCACGATGCCGGTGCCGGGCACCATCCGCCCGCTGCCGAATCCGGCAAAGAGGCTCTGGATGAGCGACACGGCGTTGCCGTCCTTGTCGATCACGGCGAGGTAGACCGTGTCTCCGTTGCCGTCGCGGTCGGCGCTCGCCGCCGGCGCGACCACCGAGTCCTTCCGAATGCGCTGCGCCAGCTCACGCGCGTGGCTCGGCGACAACAGCCGGTCGGTCGGTACGGCCACGCGCCGCGGGTCGGCGACGAACCGGTCACGGTCGGCATACGCGAGTTTGGCTCCCTCGACGAGCGTGTGGATGTAGTCCGTCGAGTTGTGGCCCATTGCCGCCAGATCCTCCTGGGCGGCGATGTTGAGCATCTCCAGGAACGTGACGCCCTGCGTGTTGGGCGGGAACGCGAGCACGGTGTGGTCGAGGTAGGTCGTGCGGATCGGCGTCGTCCACTCGGAGCGATGGGCGGCGAGATCCGATGCCGTCACGAAGCCGCCCTCCCGCTCGATGAAGGCGCTCACGTCGCGCGCGAGTCGTCCGCGATAGAGTTCGTTTGCCCCAAGGCGTGCGAGTCGTCGAAGCGTGGCGGCCAGATCTTTCTGGACCAGGAGCGTACCCGGCGCCGGCGCCTGGCCGTTCACGAGAAACGTTCGGGCGAGTTCGGGATCGGCGGCCACCTTGCGCTGCTCACCGGCGATGTCCAGCGACAAGCGCGTCGACACCGGGAACCCCTGTTCCGCGTAGCCGATCGCCGGCGCGAGCGCCCGCGCGAGCGTGATCGTTCCGTATCGGGCGAGCGCATCTTCCCAGGCGCGGACTGCCCCGGGGACGGACACCGACATGATGCCGGTGCTCGGCACGGTCGTGCGGTGACGCGCGGCGAAGGTCTCTGGAGTGGCGCCGGTGCCCGCGGCTCCCGATCCGTTGAGCGCATGCACGCGCCCGGTCTTGGCGTCCCGGTAGAGGAGGAACAGGTCCCCGCCCACGCCATTCATATGAGGCCGCACCACGGCGAGCACGCCAGCCATGGTGATTGCGGCGTCCATCGCGTTGCCACCACGTTGCAGCACCGCCGCGCCGGCCGCTGTGGCAAGCGCATGATCCGAGGAGAGTGCGGCCGATCGTCCGACCACGTCCGGTCGCATCATCTGCCCATGTGCCGCGACGTCCGGAACGGCGAGCGCGGCGAGCAGGGCGCCGCTTAGCGTGCAGGACCTTGAGAACGGCATGGCGGGGGGAGGGAAAAGGGTGACGGCGGCGCGAAGGTCGATAGTACACCGCCCCCGTCGTTCGCGCGTCGGGTGACGTTGCGGTCCACCAACTGATTGCAGGAAAAGGGGTTGCGCTGCACTCGGCCATGGCCATCCCAGGCTCGCGGGCCTCGGCGTGTCGCGGTGAACCGGAGTTTGTGTCATTCTTGCACGATTCGTTGCGCGCTTGGACAGGTTTGGATAGGTTTTTTCGCTTCTGTGTCACGTTTTCTGTTCTTCATGCACCATTTCGTGGACAGATAGGATTCCTGGCACAGTCCTCGCTCTCCGCTCTTGAAGTGCCTTTGCAGAGCCCATTCACCCCTCGAACATGCCAAGCACGTCCCGAAAGGCAGCAGTCGCCGCGATCGCAGGCCGGCCGGCGCCGGCGGCGACCAATGGTGCAGGATCCATCGCCGAGATCTTCGGCATCAACACCTTTGGCGCGCGCCAGATGCGCACCAAGCTGCCCAAGGATGCGTTCGCCAAGCTCCAGGCCGCGATTCGACTCGGCAAGAAGCTCGACGTGGAGATTGCGCCGACGGTCGCACAGGCCATCAAGGAGTGGGCGATCTCGCGCGGCGCGACGCATTTCACGCACTGGTTTCTTCCGCAGACCGGCATGACCGCGGAGAAGCATGACGCATTCCTTGGCTTCGACGAGAGCAAGTCGCCGATCGAGACGTTTTCCGGCGCGCAGCTGATCCAGTCCGAGCCGGATGCGTCGTCGTTCCCGTCGGGCGGACTTCGGGCGACCTGGGAGGCGCGCGGCTACACGGCGTGGAACCCCGCCTCGCCGGTGTTCATCGTCGAGTCGGGGAGCGTGCGGACGTTGTGCATTCCGTCGGTGTTCATCGGCTACAACGGCGAGGCGCTCGACGAGATGACGCCGCTGCTGCGCTCGAGCGATGTGCTGAGCGAGAAGGCGATCCGGCTCCTGGCGCTCATCGGCGACAAGGGCGTGCAGCGCGTCTACACCACGCTTGGCCCGGAACAGGAGTACTTCCTGATCGACCGTACGCACTTCGCGCTGCGGCCGGACCTGGTGATGGCCAACCGTACGCTCGTCGGAGCGCCGCCTCCGCGTGGTCAGCAGCTCGAGGACCACTACTTCGGCGGCATCCCCGAACGTATCCAGGCGTGCATCGCTGAAGTCGAGCACGAGCTGTACAAGCTCGGCGTTCCCATCATGACGCGCCACAACGAGGTCGCGCCCTCGCAGTTCGAGATGGCGCCGCTGTTCGAGGAGACCGACCTGGCGGTCGATCACAACCAGCTCGTTATGTCGATCCTGCGACGCGTGGCCATGCGTCACGGACTGCAGGCGATCGTGCACGAGAAGCCGTTCGACGGCGTGAACGGTTCGGGCAAGCACTGCAACTGGTCGATGTCGATTGCGGCCGACGGTGAGCTCGACGGGTTCAACTTGCTGCGCCCGGGCAAGACACCGCACCAGAACGTGCGTTTCCTGCTCTTTCTGGCCGCGGTGCTCAAGGGTGTGCACAAGCACGCCGGCGTGCTCCGCGCCGGCATTGCGACCTCCGGCAACGAACACCGGCTGGGCGCCAACGAGGCGCCACCGGCGATTATCTCGGTGTTCATGGGCAAGACCCTGACCCAGCTCATCGAGGACATCGCGGCGGGCAAGCAGGCGGGCAAGGGGGCGGCCGAAGCGTTGATTTCGTTAGGCGTGAACAAGCTGCCCGAGATCGAGAAGGACAATACCGATCGCAACCGCACGTCGCCGTTTGCCTTTACCGGCAACAAGTTCGAGTTCCGGGCGGTGGGTGCGTCGCAGGCCATTGCGTGGCCAGTGACCATCCTCAATGCCGCGGTGGCCGAGGCGATCGAGGAGCTGACCGAAAAGCTCGCCGAGGAACTGAAGAAGACGAAGAAGGTCGATGACGCCGTGCTCAAGGTCGTTCGCACCGTCTTCCGGTCGACGAGTGCAGTGCGCTTCGAGGGCAACAACTACTCCGACGAGTGGGTCAGGGAAGCGGCGAAGCGCGGACTCCTCAACCTGCGCCGCTCGCCGGAGGCGCTCGCTCAGCTCCAGACGCCTGGCGCCAAGAAGCTCTTCACCACCCTCGGTATCCTCTCAAAGGAAGAACTCGAGTCGCGCTACCACGTGCGCATGGAGCGCTACGTGAAGGACATGCTCATCGAGATGCACACGCTCAAGGAGATCGCCGACACGATGATCCTGCCGGCGGCGTATGCCTATCAGGGCACGTTGGCGCGGAGTGCGGCCGAAGCGAAGGCGGCCGGCATCAAGGAGATTCCGCAGGTCGAGCGAGCCAACGAGATCGGTGTGCTGGCCAAGAAGCTCAAGGCAGGGCGCGACACGTTGTCGAAGCTGATCGACAGGGCGGAGCGCCTGCACGACAAGCTCGAGGCCTGCGCGGTGCTGGTGACGGGCGAGGGCGCCGATGCCCTGGCCGAGGTGCGCGCGGCGAGTGACGCACTCGAGGTGCTCGTGGCCGATGATGCCTGGCCGCTGCCCAAGTACCGGGAGATGCTCTTCCCGGTCTGACAGCACCCGTCTGAATCTTTGGTCCAGACGCCGGGCACCCTGTTAGAGGGTGCCCGGCGTCCTTCTTGCGGGGAGCGCACCAGTTCGCTCCATTCTCCGTCACGGGCGCGTAGCGTGCCCGTCCCCTCCCCGCTTTTTCGCAATGTGTTCTTGACGTGAAGTTCTCGCTGTCACGTCAACAACGTTCCCGCCGCGTGCATCCCAAGAGCCTCCGGAGGCCCTTCGTGTCACCAGTCCGCCGTTCCCGTCTGCCGCTCGCGTTCCTCGCGGCCCTCCTCGTCGCCTGTGGTGGCGATGGTACCACAACGCCTACTCCAACCCCCGCCGGCTTCACGGTGTCGCTGTCGTCCACGACCCTCTCCGTGGAGCAAGGCGCTTCGGGGAGCATAACGGCGACGATCGGGCGCACGGGTTCCTTCGCCGGCACAGTCAACCTTGCTGTCTCCGGTCTCCCGACCGGTGTCACCGCCACGTTCAATCCGTCGGCGATCGCTGTTGGCACCACGTCCACCACCCTCGCGGTTGGCGTGGCCGCGACGGTGGCGCCTGGCAACTACCCGTTCACGGTGAGCGGTTCGGCCACAGGTGTCGCCGGTCAATCCGCGACGTTCACGCTCACGGTCACGGCCAAGCCGGCGATTGCCCTGACACTCTCGGGCGCGACGGGCAGCGCACAACAGTCGACCAACGCCACCGTCACGGCGACCATCGCGCGTACCAACTTCGCGGGCGCGGTCACGGTGGCGGTTACCGGTGCCCCGACAGGTATCACGCCCAGCGTGAGCAGCGCGGGTGATGTGTACACGGTGACGCTCGCCGTGAGCCCGATCATGACGCCGGGCGCCTATCCTCTGACCATCGCTGCGAGCGGCACGGGCGTCACCACGGTCAGCGCGGCGTACACGCTCACGGTGACGGCGGCGCCTGCTGCCAGCATCGCCCTCACCGCCACACCGGCTTCGATCACCATGCAGGCTGGAGGCGCGGCCCAGGCGAGCACGCTGACGATCACGCGCACCAACTTCACCGGGAGCGTCGTCACGGCGGTGCAGTCCGGCCTCCCCAGCGGCGTCACGGCGACGTTCACTCCGCAGGGTCCGACGACCACGAACTCCGTGACCGTGTCGTTCCAGTCGCAAGTGAACACCACACCGGGCACATACAACGTCGTGATTCAGGGCGCCGGCGCTGGCGCCACGGCCGGCACGGTGACGATCGCGCTCACCATCACGGCAGCACCGGCCAGCAGCATTTCGCTCGCCGCATCGCCGGCGTCGCTGATCGCCACCGCGGGTGGCAACTCGGCGACCACCACGATCACCATCACGCGCAACAACTTCACGGGTCAGGTGACCATCGCGCCCAACACGGGCGGCATTGGCGGCATCTCGTCGGCCACCACGCCCTCGGCGACCACGGGGAACACAGCCACGATCACCTTTACCGCCGCCGCTGGCACGACGCCCGGCACGTATCCGGTGACGATCACCGGATCGGGAACAGGCATCGCGAACGCGACGACTACGGTGCAGCTCCAGGTGGTCGCGCTGGCGTCGAGCATCGGGCTCAGCCTCTCGCCGTCGACGGTGTCGATTCAGCAAGGGGGCTCGAGCGCTTCGGTCGCCACCATCACCCGGACGAACTTCACCGGCACCGTGACCCTGGCGGCCACCGGCCAGCCAGCGGGCATCACGGTCACGAACTCCGGACCGACGTCGGGGAACACCGTCAACCTGAACGTTGGCGTCGCGTCGGGTGTTGCACCGGGCGCCTATCCGGTGACCGTCACCGCCAGTGGCAGCGGAGTCACGAGTGCGACGGCAACGCTGACCGTCTCGGTGTCGCAGGCCACGACCGGCGGCAACGCGAGCTGGCAGTTCTGCAATCTGGTCGGCATCCCGGTGTGGTTTGCCGTGCAGGATGGTGACGCGGACGCGCCGTGGACGCGCGTCAGCGCCGGCCCCAACAACGTGTTCACGTTCAGCATCGCCACCGCAGGGGCGGTCGCCTACGTCACGCAGTCAGGCGGTGCGTCGCAGCTCAACGTGGTGTACGGCACGCGCGCCGAGCTCAACGCCCAGTCCACCAACGGCGCGTGCGTGGGATCGGGCACGGGCAAGACGATCACCGGCACGGTGGCCGGGCTTTCCGGCGCCCTGGACCTGGCGTCCGTGCAGCTCGGCGCGGCCGCGGCGTCGGTTCAGTCCACGAGCCCCAATTTCACGCTCAACAACGTGCAGGACGGCAACCGTGACCTCGTCGCCACGCGCAGCACGATCAACATCACGACCGGCGGCCTGAACGTGAACAAGGCCATCATTCGCCGGGATCTCAACCTCGCGAACAACAGCTCACTCGGCACACTGGACTTTGGCGGCAGCGAGGCCTTCGACCCGGTGACCAGGCAGGTGACGATCGCAGGCGCCGCGGGTGGCGAGATGCTGCAGGCGTTCAACTACTTCTTCACCACCAACGGCACGTTCGCGTTGTTGGGGCTGGGTGGCCTCACCGGCAACACGTACAACGTGCCCACCGTGCCCACCAACAAGTCGCTCGCCGGCGACGTGAATGTGCTCGTGGCCATGGGCACCACCACCGGTGGCGGCGCGACATCCATTCGCGCCATCTGGAACGCGTTCCGCGACCCGGCCAACCAGACGCTGACGCTCGGGCCGCAGCTCAATACGCCGGCGGTCTCCGTGGTCTCCACCAGCGGCTACGCCAGGATCCGCACCAACACGGCGCGTCAGACCGAATACAACAACGCGTGGAACGCGTTCTTCGGACAACCCAATCGCAGCGTCTCGATGGTCGTGCAGCCGGGCTACATGGCGTTCCAGTCGGCGTTCGACGTGACCATCCCCGACTTCTCGGGTGTCACGGGCTGGCAGAACACGTGGGGGCCGCAGGCCGGCATTTCCACCACATGGGGCGTGGCGATGACGGGCTTCATCAACCTCACGGGCCTCTACGTCGAGGGCAGCAGCTTCCGAACCGCGCAGCGACAGGGATCGATCACGCCGTAACCTCCATCAAACAGCACAGAGGCCCGGTTGCTCCCTGCTGGAGCGGCCGGGCCTCTTGCTTGGTGGTCGCAGATGGCGCCTGTCCCTGGGCGTCCATCCGTCTCGAGTGCTTGCGGTCACCCCGCAGGGGCGATCGCGAGTGCGACGTACTCAGCGCGCCCCGGTCTTCGTGATGATCAGCAAGACACCATTGGTCGACTCCGACCCGAACAGTGATCCACTCTCCGAGGGCCGGACGAAGACCATCGCCTTCACCTGTTCGGGTGAGATGAAGTCGTCCAGGTGCAGCAGGTCATCGAGGTCGGTGTAGCGCAAGCCATCGATGACCACGGTGACACATGCGTTGCGCGCCGCGCGGGTGAGCACCAGGCAGGTGCGGTCTCCGTCCAGCCGCGGGTCCCCGGTACTTATGCGGTAGTGCCGCAGCGACAGCGATGGAATGCGCAGGTTCTGAATGACTTCCGTCAGGCGTCTCGTGCCGACCGCGCTGTACTCGATTTCTGCCTGCGTGACGAACGTACCGTTCACCGTCCTCAGCGCGACGCCCTTGAGCTCCATGTCGAGGAGCTCCTGCCGCTGAGTCGTGACGACGATAGGCGACAGTGTGTGCGCGGTAGCGGCGAGCGAGATGTTGACTTCCAGGGAGTCGAGTGCGCCGAACTGCAACCAGGCCGTGATGGTGCGCTGGTAACCAGGATGGCGCGCCATCAGCGCAAAGGTGCCTGGCTCGGGCGCGTGCAGGGTGAACCTGCCTCGGTCGTCGGTTGAAACGCCACCTACCACGCTCGCCGAAGTATCCAGAAGCGCAACAAACGCCCCCGACAAGGGGCTTCGACTCTCGCCCGCGCGAATCGTTCCGACGGCGACCTGTGCCAGCGCACATTTCGGGAATCCAGCCACCAGCAGCAACAGCGTTGAATACCTCATGACTACCTCCCACGCGCTGCTCGTTGTATTGCGGTTCGCAGCTCGTCCCGTAGCGCACTGTCACCGGCGAAGCGTGCAGCAGCAGGCCGTTGATCAGGATCAGCGGAGTCCCAGACGCACCGAGCGATGCCGCTGCCATGGAAGCTACTGCAGAATGGGCATAGGAAATCGGAGAACCAGATGAACTCGTCGGGGCGCCGCGGCGTCCCGGCTTTGGAGGCAGTACCGGCGTCCAACCAGCAACAGGGATGGATCACTCCGTAACGCCCGTCACGTTCCGGCCGGGCCCGGTTGCTCATTCTGGAGCCGCCGGCCCGTTGCTTTCCGCCCCGGCGTAAGTCTGCCGTCGAACGTCCGGAGGAATTCGTGTCGCGTATCGCTCGTGGTCTCACCTTCGCACTCGTGCTCACCGGTTCCGCCTGCGGCGGAGGTGACGATGGGTCGTCGCCGCCCCCGATCCCCCAGGGGTTCAGCGTGACGCTCTCGGCCACGGCGCTGAGCGTGCCTCAGGGTGCTTCGGGCGGGATCACGGCGACGATCGCGCGCACGGGCAACTTCACCGGAGTCGTCAACCTGTCGCTCGAGAGCGTCCCGACCGGTGTGGCGGCCTCGTTCAATCCGGCAACGATCACGGCCGCCACGGCGACGACCGGGCTTACGGTGACGGTGGGATCCACCGTCGCGCCGGGCAACTACACGTTCACCATTCGCGCCCGGGCGAACGGACTCGCCGACCAGACGGCCGCTGTTTCCCTCACGGTCACGCAGCCACCGTCGATCCGGCTGATCAACAACCCGGCCACCGCCACCGTCATCGCCGGCGGCAATACGGCGTTCACGGCGACCGTCTCGCGCACGAACTTCGCAGGCGCCGTGACGCTCGCTGTGACCGGAACGCCCGATGGAGTCACCACCACGGTGGCGCAGTCGGGCGATGTCTTTACCGTCACCGTTGGGGTGAGTGCCGCGACCGCGGCGGGTGACTACGTTCTCGCCGCCACTGCGTCGGGCGGAAGTTCGGTCACCGCGGTGAGCGCCGGTTTCACGCTCACAGTGATTCGGCCACAACGCTCATCGATCGCGCTCTCCACGTCGAACCCGGCCGTGACCGTGCAACCGGGTGGCACGCCGCAAGGTTCGGTGGTGACCATCGCCCGCACCAACTTCACTGGTGCAGTCACGTTCGCCGCTACCACGGGCCTGCCGAGCGGCCTCACCGCTGCGTTCACGCCCGCGACACCAACGACGGGCAACAGCGTCGTCGTGAACTTCACCGCAGCCACCGGCACAGCGAGCGGGACGTACAACGTCGTCGTTCAGGGAACGGGCCAGGGCATCGCCCCGGCCAGCGTTCAGTTCGCGGTCACGGTCGCCGGATCGTCCGGGGGTTCGATCGCCATCGCCGCCGTGCCGTCTGCCGTTTCGGTCGCGCAGGGCAGTTCGGGCGGAACCACCATCAACGTCGTACGAACGGGGATCACTGGTCCGGTGACGCTCACCACGAGCAATGTCCCCGGCGGCGTGATTGCAACGTTCGGCGCTCCAGTCACGACCCAGAACAGCTCGTCGCTCACCTTTGCCGTCGGCGCGTCGGTGCCCGTCGGTAGCTACGAGATCACCGTGACGGGCGCAGCCACCGGTGTCGCGAACGTGAGCACGACGGTGACGCTCACCGTCACGCCTGGTCAGGTCGGGACCGGCAACGTCACGTTCACGTTCTGCGGCGAGTCCGCGAGCATCCCGGTGTGGGTCGCGTATCAGAATGCCTTCGGTGCATGGCAGCAGGCGACCGCCGTCGCGACCAACACGTACTCGTTCACGATCAGCACCATCGGCGGCGTGGCCTGGGTGACACCGGGGAGCGCTGGATCCTGGGTTCTCTCCATTGCCTACGGCACCTTCGTCGACCTGCAGGCACGCGGTCAGGCGACGTGCACCGCGCCCACGAGCAAGACGGTGACGGGCACCGTGGGCGGACTGACCGCCGCCAGCGACGCGGTGCTGCTTTCGGTTGGCGGCGCCACTCCGGCGACCCCTCCAACCCAGGCCTCTCCGACGTTCACGATCACCGGAGTGCCGCCCGGCACGGTCGACCTGGCAGCGGCGCGCTTCACGGTCGACCTGGCGGGGCCGACGCCGCTGGTGCTGCAGCGGCTGCTGCTGCGTCGCGCGTTCGTTCCGGCCAACAATGCGTCGCTCGGCACCATCGACTTCTCGGGGAGCGAAGGCTTCGATCCGGAGACACGCCAGCTGCAGATCGTTGGGGTCGGTGTTGGCGAGCAGGGGGTTGCAGCCACCACGTTCCTCACCGCCAACGGGGCTGCACTCTCGCTTGGGACCGCAATCGGCGTGTCGACGGTGGCGTACTCCGCCGTGCCGTCGTCGCGTACGATGGCCGGTGACCTGCACACGGTCACCGCCACGGCGACCACGACCTCGGGTTCCCTCGTCACGGTGGCGCGCAGCATCACCGCCATGGCGCGCGACGCCACCAGTACGCAGCTCGTGCTGCCCAGCACCCCAGGCCCGATGACCGTCAGCACCGCATCCACCGTCGGCCACGCACGCCTGCGCGCCGTCTACTCGCGGCAAGGAGAATACGACAACGTCTGGAGCGCGCGGTTCGTGCAGGCAGCGCGCGCAACCGCGATCTCGATGACTTCGGGATACATGGCGCTCAACGGCGCGTTCGACGTAACGATTCCCGACTTCGCCAGTGTCAACGGCTGGCAGGACAGCTGGGGACTCCAGGTGGGCGCGAGCACCACGTGGCAGGTCGCCGCCACGGGATGGGTCGTCGGCAACGGCATGAACGCCGAAGGAGCCGTCACGAAGACCGCGTATCGGCAGGGCCGTCTCACGCCGTGAGTCCCGTAAGTCGCAACGGGGTCGCCCGACGCGTCCGGCGCGATCGCCATAGAGCGTGCCCTGAACGAGGAACGCAGCACCCTTCTCTGCTTCGGCATCAGCGTGTCGCGCGGGCACGCTGGTGCGCTCTGACCCACCCCTGGGGGGGGCAGGCTCCTACTTGAGGCTGATCGCGCCCACGGGGCGCACGCTCGTCACACGCCACGAACCGCCGCTGCGCGCCACCTCGGCGACAAACTGGGCGGTGCGCCTACGGTTGGCGCCGAACGCCGAGCGTACGTTGAGGATGGCCGAGAAGCGTGCCGTGGCCCGCGCCCCGCTGAGATCGATGTCCGGCGCGCCCGAGACGTCCATGAGCAGCCGACGCTCCTTCATGAGGCCGAGCCACTCGCGCTCGAGCTCTTCGCCCGCTCGCAGGACACTCCCCACGCGGCCCTCTTCGCCCGCGCTCACCGCGCGCGCGAATCCCGCGACTTCACCGGCAATCTCGCGGCGCGCGGCCTCGGCATCCTCACCGCGTTCCGGCGGCGCGTCGCTCCCGGCGGGGCGCGGCTCCGTGCGTTCAGGTGGAGGGGGCGGCGGATCGGGCTGGCGGACCTGGGGAGCCGTCGCTTCGGTCTGACGCGGTTCGGTCTCGGCCGGGCGTGGCTCCCGCCGCGCGGGCACGTTTGGCTGCGTGGCGCGAGGCGTCTCCGCCGGGCCTGGCGTGAGCGGGCGCAGGCCCTCCATGGAGTTGGCGGGCGCGGATGTCACCGGTGGCGGCGGCACGGTCGCACGCCCGGCGGTGTCGCCTAACGAACCCGGGACCGGTGCGCGCGGCGTGTCTGCCACGACCACGGCCGAATCGTGGTCGGCCGGCTCCACGCGCTCCTCACGCCCCGAGCGGGCGAACACGGCGACCACGAACAGCGATGCCGCCACGGCGCTCCAGGCTCGCCAATCGGTCAGCCAGCGTGTGAGATCCGTGCCACCGGCAGGCGCCGAGGGCACCGCCAGTCGTGTGGCCGGTGCTGCATCCACCAGGACGCGAGGTTCGATCTCCCGACCCGCTGGCTCGGGGGCCAGTCGGGTCTCTGCGACTCTGGATGACGAGGCCGTTGGCATGTCCGCCGTCACGCCGATTTCGGACGCCGGCGGCGGCCCAGAGGGCTCGGCGGCGAGGCGCGTCGCCGGCGCTGGCCGATGCGGCGCCGGTGCCGCTGCCTGGTGTGAGAGCGCCTGCGTCAGCACATCACGCATCTCGCGCGCATCGCGGTATCGATCCTCGCGGCGCTTGGCCAGCGCGCGCTGCAGCACGCTGTCCACGATCAACGGGACGTCGGGCAGGATCGAGCGCACCGGGGGCGGCGGATCGTTGAGCTGCTTCATCATCAGCTCGTAGTCGCTGTCGGCCTCGAAGGCCATGCGGCCGGTCACGAGCTCGAACACCACCGCTCCCATCGAATACAGGTCACTGCGCCCGTCCACCTCCTCCCCCTTGAGCTGTTCCGGAGACATGTACATCGGGGTACCCACGGCCGCGCCCACCCGCGTCTGGCGGCTGCGTCCCATGATGCGCGCGATGCCGAAGTCCATGACCTTCACCGTGCCGTCGCGGGCCAGCATGATGTTCGCCGGCTTGATGTCGCGGTGCACCACGCCCTTGTCGTGCGCGTGCTCCAGCGCCGCCAGCGCCTCGCGACACAGCTCGAACGCGCGCGCCCACGCCAGCCGGCCGGAGCGCTGCACGATCGACTCCAGCGTCTCACCGCGCACATACTCCATGACCATCACGAGGTCGTCGCCGTTCTTCTCGAGTCCGTAGACGGCCGCGATGTTCGGGTGATTGAGCCGCGCGAGCGCGATCGCCTCCTGGCGAAAGCGTTCACTCAGTGCCGCTTGTCGCGACAACTCCGGCCGCATGACCTTGAGCGCCACCTCTCGGTCGAGCATCTGGTCCACCGCACGGTACACGGTGCCCATTCCGCCGTCGCCGATCCGCTCGACCACCCGGTAGTTGCCGACGGACGCGCCGATCATGTCGCGACCTCGATGGCGCGCGTCTCCCGCACCGGGCGGGCGCTGTCATTCGCCGGAAGCGCGAGCACAGCCACGGAGATGTTGTCAAAGCCGCCGCGCTCACGGGCGAGTCGAACCAGTGCGTCGCAGGCGCCCTGGGCGTCGAGGCCCAGCATCGTGTCCCGCAGTTCCACATCCTCCACCAGGTCGTACAGTCCGTCGGAGCAGATGAGGAACCGATCCCCCGGGCGGAGCCCCAGCGGCTGCGGCCACGCCGAGACGGCGACACGCCGCTGGCTGCCCAGCGCGCGCGAGATCACGTTCTTGTCGGGATGGTGCCGTGCCTCGTCCCTCGTGATCACGCCCTGTCGCACCAGTTCCATGACCGCCGAGTGATCTTCGGTCATGAGGAAGATCTCGCCGTCACGCACCAGGTAGCAGCGACTGTCCCCGACGTGAGCACAGTATGCTGCGCCCCCGCGCAGTAGCAGCCCCGTGCAGGTCGTGCCCATGCCGGCGAGCTTGCGATCGCGCTGGGCCGCCTCGAAGACGGCCAGGTTCGCCGCCTCAACGCAGCGCACGAGTTGAGCGGCGGCATCGCGTTCGTGAGCCGCGGCGCCCCGCACGAACGCCTCGATCGCGAGTCCACTCGCAATCTCACCAGCTTCATGACCGCCCATGCCGTCGCACACCACCGCCAGCACGCCGTGTGTGGCGAGGTCGGTGGCGCTCACCGGGCGTACCACGCGGATCGCGTCTTCGTTGATCTCGCGCACGCACCCTGGATCGGTGCTCCACCCCACCTGCAGTCGCGCTTCGGGAGCGCCGTCGCCAGGCAGGGCAAGCTCCACCGTGGCGCGCAACGGCGTCGCGGGGGGTGGTCCGCCAAACCAGCGGCTGAGCCACCCGGCGGAGAGAAATGCCGGCGCGCCGAGGGCGGCGGGCAGGGAACGGGCGTCAGGCATGGCGGAGTTGGACCAGGGAGAGGCCCGCCGTGGCGGACCGCGAGTTGAACTTGACCCGAGCTGCATCCTGACGCGCCGCGAACCCCTGCGAGTCGCCGCGCGCCGCGATGGGCATGAGCACGTGCTGGAACTCGTTGTCGAACACCGTCATCGTGAAGCGAATCGGCTCGTCGGCATATCCGGTCAGGCGAAGCGTCAACACCACCTCGGCGCCCGCGGGCGCGCGGACCCTGAAGGGTGTGCGTCCGACCACGCGACCCTGATAGACGACGTCTGCGTGCAGGTCGCCCGGTACAGTGATCGTGGCGGTGGACAGGGTGCCGCTGCCGATGACGAGTTCGCCGGAGCGCGGCTCCGGACGCGGGGTGTCGGCGATTTCAGCCGGAGGCAATGCGAATGTCGTGTCGGCCGCCTGCCCCGTGCTGCCGGTAGTGGTCTCCGGCGGCAGGCTCCAAATGAGGAAAGCCAACGCCAGCCCCGCCGCGCTCACGCTGGCGGCAAGCGGCCCGTGTCGCCGCAGCGCGCGCCCCACTTCTCCCGAGGTGGCCGGATCGATGCGCAGGAGACCGCGTGTACGCTGCTCCCCGGTGAGCAGCACGCGCACATCGGTGAGCAGGGCCTCGGCGTTGGCATAACGGTCGCCGGCCTGCACACGCAGGCACCGCCCGATGATCCGGTCGACCTCGCGCGTGACCGATGGCCGGATCGTGGAAGCAGGCACATACATGCCCTTGAGCAGTCGCTCCGTGACCACGCCCAGCGCCCCGCCTTCGAACGGCATGTGCCCGGTCACCATCTCGTAAAGCAGCACACCCAGCGCCCACACGTCGCTGCGCGCGTCAGCCTGCCCGGTGCGCAGCTGTTCGGGCGAGAGGTAGTGCAGCGTGCCGATGACGTTGCCGTCGGTCGTGAGCTTGGGCGTGTTGTGCGACTTGGCAATGCCAAAGTCCAGCAGCTTGACCTGGCCTCGATCGTCGATCTTGACGTTGTTGGACTTGAGATCTCGATGGACCACGCCACGTTCGTGCAGATAGCTCACGACATCGACGACGCCCGCGAAGATCTTCAGCGCCTGATCCTGGTCCAGCGACCCGGCGGCACGGATGTGCTGCTCCAGCGTGTCGCCGTCCACGAACTCCATCGCGATGCACGGCATGCCGTCGGTCTCGAGGAACTCGTACATCGTGGCAATGCCGCGGTGCTGCAGCGTGGAATGGATCCTTGCCTCGTTGCGGAATCGCTCGAGCATCGTGGCGCCGCGCGTCGCGGTGAGCACCTTGAGCGCCGCGATCCGCCCGCTGGCGGTGTCCACCACGCGGTAGACCTCCCCCATTCCCCCGGCACCGACGAAGTCGATGATCCGGTAGCGACCGATTGCCGCTCGCTGGATGGTGGGCATGGAGGCCTGGAGGTGGTGGGCGCGGGGCGGTGAGCGACGACGGGCGGTCGAGCAAGCGCCCGACCGCCCGCCGATCACTTCGCCTTATCGAGCGTTGGGCGAGATGGTCATGAGTTCGAGGGCGTACTTGATCGGCACGGCGTAGCTGACCTGCACATCCATCTGCCGGCCCCACGAGTACACGCCGATCACCCGACCCTGGGCATCGAACACCGGGCCGCCGCTGTTGCCGGCCCCGGTCGTGTTGATGTTCAGCTGGTACGAGTCGCCCCACATGTTGTACTGGCCGTAGCTGTCGTTCACCGGACCATCACTGGCGCGGATCACCTTGGCGATGGTGCCGTTCGTGAGGGTCGGGTCAGGCACCGCACGGAGCTGCGCGTCGTTGCCGCTGCCGTCCTTTGGCTTCACCACCTGGAGCACGCTGGGCGAGATCGCGGGATAGCCGAGCACCACCATCGGGTCGCCGAGCTTGGTCTCGTTGTACGAGTCGTGGATCGTGACCGTCGGAAGCGAGCCCGGGAAGTTGATCTTGATGAGGGCCACGTCATGGCGGTCCGACACGGCCTCGACGCGTGCCTCGCGGCGCAGCGTGTTCTTGGGGAACGAGACGTTGAGGTAGTCGGTGCGGCCTTCGTACTGACCACGCGTGCCCTTGGGGCCGTCCTGCTTGGTCTCCGACGGGATCCAGTTCATGGGTGGGCGCACGATGGCCGGCGTTCCGTCGTCGTTGAACAGGGCCTGGCCTGCCCCGTTCACCAGGATGCCGATGTCTGAGCGCGAGTCGAAGCTGTAGGGAGCGCGCCAGTTGGCCGCGACGTGGCGGTTGGTGATGATGTAGCCGTCACTCTTGGTCACGAAGCCCGTGCCGCCACCTTCCACGCCGATCGGACGACCGTTCGCCTGCGAGAGCGTCAGGTACGGCTCGATGTTGTTGTTCCCCACGGCGATGTACGCCGGGATCGAGCGACGGCCATCGTCGATCAGGGAGAACACCTTGCCCCGCCGGTCCTTGTACTCGTTGGCGACGAACAGATGATACGCCTGGCCGCCCGATGAGGTGTGAATGAGGTGCCACGCCATCTCGATCTGCACCACCGTACCCACGTTCTTGTCGGCGATCTCGGCGGGCGTGAGCGCGCCGGCGAGCTGCTTGGCCCGCTCCGTTTCGCTCGCGAGGTTCTGCACCATGCCGGCCGTCTTGGCTTCGGCTTGGGCGGCACGCTGTCCGGCGGCGGTCGCCTGCTGCTGTGCTTCGCGCGTCTTGGCATCGGCCCGGTTCTTCTGCCACATCGCCACGCTCGCGATCACGACGACGGCGGCAGCGAGTCCCGCATACAGCTTGCGATTGGCGGCGGTCTTCGTCTCGCCGATCATGCGCTCCACGGTGGCCTTGCCAATGGCATTCGGTGCCGCTGCGCCCCCGATCGGGCCGGTGGCCGATCCCGCCGTCGCGCCAACGCGCGTTTCGTTCACGCCCATGGCCGTCGATCCCACCGCACCGGCCACGCCCAGGCGCGTCGCCTTCACGTACTGCGCCGGCAGCGGATCGAGGTCGAACTGGATCTCGGGCCCGCCAGCGCCGAGCTGGATCACATCGCCCGGCTGGATCGGCATCTCACCAACGACGCGCAGCTTATTGAGGTACGTCCCGTTGCGGCTGTTGAGGTCCACGACCTTGAAGCGGTACGGGTCCGACGCATCCCGCGCGATCCGGGCGTGCTGGCGGCCGACCAGGTCGTCCTTCTCCGGATCGAAGCGGACCGATGAGTTGGGATCGCGGCCGAACACGAGCTCGGAGAATTGCTGCAACGGAAACTCTTCCAGCTGGCTCGCCTTCGATCCCTTGAGATGGCGGAGAATGACGCGTTCCATGGTCGTGCCCTCGATGAGAGTCAGCCGGACGAGCGGCTGAGTGGTTGGTGCAACGTGCGCTCATCGAGACAGGCGCAGGATCGGTCGGCAACGGCTCAGAAGGATCAGCGCGGCCCTGCGCGTCGGGGCATCACGCTGTGGCGCGGGGGGCATCGCGGTGGCAGCGAACCGGCTCCGCAGCACCCCGGGGGGCGATTCGCTCGCGCGCCACGCGCACGGGAACGCTAGGCCGGCCCCTTGGCTGCCCAGCTCACCGAGTCGGCCCGCCGCCCCCAGTGACCGTACATCTCGGCAAGGCGAAACGCGACCCGCTTGGTCACCTGGGCATCGGCGCCGCGCGTGTCCACCAGCTTGCGGTAGGCGGCGATCAGGATCCGCTCCGCCTCGGGAAAGCGCCCGACCCGCGCGAGATGGTAGCCAACTACGGACTCCGACGAGGCGATCGCCCAGTGGTCCGGCGGGAGGAACTTCTGCCGCAAGGCCAGCGAGTGACGGAGCGGTGCCTCGGCCTCGTCGAATCGCCTGAGTGAATCGAGCGCGAGACCCTGCACCTGGAGGATCGCCGCCGCCGTGGCGTCCCCCTCGGAGAGCGACTTCCCGATGTGCGGCACGACTTCGGTGGCCGCGGCCAGCGCCCCCCTCATGTCGCCCAGCATGAACCGGTGCTGTGCCAGGTTGAGGAGCACCCGCAGGTAGTTCGGGTGTTCGGGCCCAAGCGCCGCCCGCATCACCACCACCGCCTGCTCGATGAGGCTGTCCGACTCGGCGCTCGGCCCCTGCTCGTCCAGCACCGAGGACAGGCTCTTGAGCAACTCGCCATAGGCCGGACTCGTCGGGCCGGTCAGCTCCTTCTGCATGGCCAGCGCCTCGCGCGTGAGCGACTCGGCCTCTGCGAAACGCCCCTGGTAGAGGTACGACACCGCCACGTTGTTCAGCGAAAACGGCAGGCTGGCCCGGCTGGCGGAGTCGGCGCCACGTCGGATGCTGATCGACTCGAGCTTCACGCGCATTGCCTCGTCGAGCCGCCCCTGCTGCTCGATCATCCGCGCCAGGTTGTCGAGTGCGGTGGCCAGTTCCGCGGGGTCCGGCTTCTTCATCTCCCGCCATACCGCCACGTTTTCGCGCGCCAGCGACTCGGCCTCCACAAAGGCCCCCCGTGCCTCGGCCGCCGCGGCGACATAACTCAGTGTGATGGCCGTCAGCGGATTGAGCCGGCCGAACACCCGCCGTCTCAACTCGTACGCGCGCCTCGCGTGGACTTCCGAGGAGTCGTACAGGCCGAGGCCGTTGTACGTCTGGCCGATCGTGTGGCGGATCTGCGCTTCGACCTCCGGGTCCATCGTGCGCCGCTGCACGTCCTTGGCCGCCTGGTCCAGGACTTCGCGCACCGTGACGTCGCGGCCGCGGCTGCCCGGGTCCGCGGCCGACAACATCGTCGTGATGAATTCGTTGACCTCGGCCGCCTTGGCGGCTTCCCTGCGCGCGATGCGGGCCTGGCGCGCGGTGGTCACGATGCCACCGATGAGGGCGACGACCGCCAGGGTCACTGCCGCGACCTCGTAGCGGTGACGACCGACGAACTTCCGCATGCGGTAGCCGAGCCAGGCGCGGCGCGCCGTCACCGGGTGGCCGTCGAGCCACCGGCGCAGCTCCGTGTTCAGCTGCTCGGCCGTCCCGTAGCGCAGGGCCGGCTCCTTGGCCAGCGCCGTGAGGACGATGGCGTCGAGGTCACCGCTGACGCGGCGTCTCACGCGCTGCGCATCACCGTCGCCGAACGTCGTCGCCGCGTCGCTGGTGAGCACCGCCGAGGGACGCGTTGCCGGCACCGTGCAGATCTCGCGCTCGATCTCGGCCAGCAGCTTGCCGTCGGTGGAAAAGGGTCGCCGACCGGCCAGCAGCTCGAAGAGGATCACGCCTAACGAATAGATGTCGCTCGCTGGGGCGAGCGCCAGGCCTCGCACCTGCTCCGGCGACGCGTATTCGGGCGTGAACACCCGCACGCCGCCGCGCGTCATCGGCAACTGCTCCGGCCCCTCGCCCTCGCGCAACAGCTTGGCGATGCCGAAATCGAGCAGCTTCACCGTGCCATCGGCCGTCACCAGGATGTTGCCCGGCTTGAGGTCGCGATGCACGATGAGTTGCTGGTGTGCGTGCTGCACCGCGGCGCACACCTGCCGAAACAGGGAGATCCGTTCGCGTACGGGGAGCCGTTCGTCCGCGCAGTATCGGGTGATGGGCGTGCCCTCGACGTACTCCATCACGAAGTAGGGCTGCCCGTCGACCGTCACGCCGCCGTCGTGCAGCGCCGCGATGTTCTTGTGGTTCAGCGTGGCGAGGATCTGCCGCTCGTAGCGAAAGCGACGGATCGCCACCTCCGAGCCCATGCCGGGTCGCAGGAACTTGATGGCGACTCGCTTGGCAAAGTCGTCGTCCGCGCGCACCCCCTCGTACACCGCGCCCATGCCGCCGTAGCCGATGAGCCGCACGATGTCGTACGGACCCACACGCTTTCCCACGAGCAGCGCCTCGTCGCTGTCGTCGAAGGAATCCGCGACCACGTTCGCCGCTGGCCGCTCGAGGGTCGCCCGGGCGTGGTCGAGCGCCCCGAGCAGCGAAAGCACCTCCTCGCCCAGCGCGTCCTCGCCACCCACAGCCTGACGCACCCACGCTTCGCGCGCCTCGGTTGGAACCTCGAGGGCCTCGTCAAAGAGTTCACGGACTCGGATCCAGCGCGTGGACGTGGTCATGCAAACACTGGCATCAGGGTCTCACCGACTCGGGTCGGCTGCGCTCACCAAACGATCAGGCGCGAAACGCCGGCCCAACGGCTCACCGTCCGTCGATCCGTCCCTCTAGGCATCCAGCTCTCTCTGGAGGAACGCCTTCGCAAACGTCCAATCCCGCTTCACCGTCGCCGGCGAGATCTGCATCGCCTCGGCCACCTGCTCGATCTCGAGGCCACCAAAGAAGCGAAGCTCGACCACTTTGGCGTAGCGCGGCTCCACCGCTGCCAGCTTCATCAGGGCGTCGTCGAGTGCAATCAGGTCCAGCGACCGATCCGCTGGCGCCTCTACCGAGATCTCGGCATCGAGCGTCACCCGCTGACCGCCCTCGCGTTTGGCGGCGCGCTTGCGGCGGGCGTGGTCCACCAGAATGCGACGCATCGCCTGCGCCGCCACGCCGTAGAAATGCGAACGGCTCTGCCACGTCGCGCCACGCTGGTCCACCAGCCGCATGTAGGCCTCATGCACCAACGCGGTAGGCTGCAGCGTGTGTTCGCTGCGCTCATTCCGCATGTAGTGCGCGGCCAGGTCGTGCAACTCGCCGTACACCAGGGGGATGAGCTGTTCGCTCGCGTCGGCATTGCCCCCTTGCAGCTCGAGGAGCAGCCGGGTGACGTCGGCAGACGTCGGGTGGGAAGAAGTCACAACGTACCGCTGAAGGCAGGGGTGGCGGCCGGGGAAGCCGCTGTCGGGCTCTACCATATGACCACGATCCCCAAGGCATCGCAAGACGTGGGCCCGCGCTGACGCGTGAGCCGTGGACGCACCCGTCTGCGCCTGAGTGGACGAGACGCCACATCGCCTCCACCTCTCGAGGACCCCAATGCGCCCCTTCGCCCGTGTTTCCCTGTTCGCCGCCGCCCTCCTCGCGCCCGGACTCGCGCACGCCCAGTCGGCGCAACGTTGGTCGATCCAGGTCTCCGGCCTCTCGGTCGGTGCACAGGGAGAGGCCTACGAGGGCCTTTCCGGTGGTATCGGCCTGGAGGCGCAGGTTCGCCTGACGCCGAGCGTGTGGTCATTCGGCGCCGGCGTCCAGTCGTCGGCCCACGACCTCGAGTTCGATGACGGAAGCAAGGAAACGGTCACCTTGGCCGGCGTGTTCTTCGAGCCGCGGCGCATCCTCGACGTGGGGTCGAGCACCTTCGCCCCCTACCTCTCGGGCCGCGTCGCCTTTCTCCAGCAGTCCATCGACGTCGACGTCCAGGGGACATCCGTGTCGGCGTCCGCCAGCGGGGCGCAGCTCAACGGTGGCGGCGGCGTGCTCTTTCGCCTGTCGCCCCGCGTGAACCTCGACCTCGGGGCCACCTATGGCCTCATCAACTTCGGTGACGTCGAAGTCAACATCCCCGGCGTCGGCAATACCAAGGTCGAAGGCTCGTCAGGCAGCGGATCCAACTTCGTGGTCCGTCTCGGGCTGGCGATCGGTCTCGGCAAGTAATCCACGACGCGCCGCCGGATCGGCTCGCCCTCGACGCCCTCAGGGGGACGGAAGCTTGCCAGCGATCACACCATCCCAGATCGCTGGCGCCACGTTGCCGCCACACACCACGAACGCCGAGCGACCTCCCTGATCGAGGTCGCGAAGGCAGCCGGCGATGGCGACGCCTGCGGCGCCTTCGATCGGGTCCGGCGAATGGCCAGACCACCAGCGCATGGCCGCGGCGATTTCCGATTCGCTCACCGTCATCCACCCGTGGACGAATCGCGCGCAGGCCTCGAACGTGATGGCGCCGGGCTCGATGCCACCCGCGGTTCCATCCGAGAGCGTCGGGCGAGTGGGCTGATCGACGATCCGGCCGGCCGCGACGGAAACCGCCATGTGAGGCGAGGCCGCTGGCAGGACACCGACCACGCGGGTTTCTGGGGAGGCGGCCGCCAGGTAGATCGCCATTCCGCCGATGAGTCCACCGCCGCCGACCGCGACGTACACCCGGTCCAGGGGGCCAGCGTCCCGCACCAGCTCCGCGGCCAGAGTTCCCTGCCCCGCCATCACCCCCTCATCGTTATACGGGGAGATGTAGGGACGGCCGGACGCTTCCGCCGCGCGCCGAGCTTCCTGCTCGGTGTCCAGGCCATCGGTCCCCACGAACAGCACCCGCGCGCCCTGGTCGCGGATCTTTGCAACCTTGGGCGGGGACGCTCCCTCCGGCACGTAAACCGTGGCTTCGATGCCGAGGACATGAGACGCGTGAGCGACGGCCGCTCCGTGGTTTCCGCTCGAGGCGGCCACCACACCCCGGCGTCGATCGTCTTCCGAAAGCGTGAGGAGCCGGTTGAACGCCCCTCGGAGCTTGAAGGACCCGGTGGTCTGAAGGTGCTCAGCCTTAGCCAGCAGACTGGGCCCGCCGTGTGGTGACGGAAGGGCCCACACCGGGGTATGACGAATGTGGCTGCGGACGCGGCGCTCGGCCGCACGGATGTCGTCCGCGGAGATCACGCGCAGCGCCGGTCGGGCGAGTTGGCGGTCGGAGTGCCGAACCACCGCGCGCTGCCATGGCTAGGTTTCACGAATTCACGGGGTGATTGTGGCCGTTCTTCGTTCGACGCTCGTTGCCGCTCTGCTGCTGCCGTCGCTGTCCGACGCGCAGCTGGCCGACACGACCGTGCTCCCAACGTCGCCGGTGCGTGCCTATCTCCAGGCGCCACGTCTGGCGGGGGCTCGGTGGCCGAGCATTGGCGATGTGGCGTCAGAAGTACAGCGGGCGTACGAGCGGGTCAATTGGGCGCCGCTCTGGACCGACCGCGGCCGCCCGACGGCGTCCGCGCTGGGCGTCGTGCGATTCCTCGGCGCGGTCGATTCCCTCGGACTCGAGCCGCGCGACTACGATGCGCCGCTTCTGGACTCGTTGGTGAGGCAGGGCCCGTTTGACGATTCGACGCAGGCGCGATTCGAGGCCACGCTGAGCGTCGCTACCGCGCGTGCGCTCAGTGCACTGCGCTGGGGACGCGTGCGGCAGCCCAAGGCGTATCCCACGCTCTCTCGATCGCGCGCCGGGTTTGACCTGGGTGCTGGCGTGTACGCCGTGTCGCGCACGCGGGACCCGTGGCCGGTCTTTGACCAGGCGGCACCGCAATGGACGCCGTACCGGCAGCTCCAGGCAGCGCTCCCGACTGCGCGACGCCTGGCGGCCGACTCATTGCTCGACGCGGGACCGGTCGCCACCGGCGCTGTTTTCCACGAGGCACCGCGACTGCGCGCTGTGCTGGTCACACTTGGCGTCCCGGCCGACTCCGCCACGCCGCCGCCGCCCGCCGACACCACGCTCGATGCGTCGCTCGCGCGCACGCTCACGCGGTTCCAGAAGTCCAACCGCCTCAAGCAGACGGGCGCGTACGACGTGCCCACCAGAACGCGCATGCGCGCGATCCTGCGCAAGCGCGTGCGCGACGCCGAGCTCTCGCTGGAGCGCTGGCGGTGGCTGCCGCGACGCGCGGATGGGCGCGCGATCATCGTGAACGTGCCGGAGTATCGCCTGCGCGTCTACGACCAGGTTCGCGGCGGTCAGGCGCCCGCGTTCGGGATGAAGGTCGTCGTTGGCCGTGGCGTGGAGGATCGGTTTACGCCGCTCTTCGTCGATGAGGTGGAGCATCTCATCTTCTCGCCCTTCTGGGAGGTACCGAAGACGATCGCGCAGGAGGAGATCATCCCCAAGCTGCTCGCGGATTCCACGTACCTCGCGCGCAACCGGTACATCCTCGTCCGCGGGACATCGGACACGGCCAGAGCGCTGACTCCCGACTCCGCCACGATCGCGAAGATCG
Organism: Gemmatimonadaceae bacterium; assembly: GCA_020846935.1. Lineage (NCBI taxonomy): Bacteria > Pseudomonadati > Gemmatimonadota > Gemmatimonadia > Gemmatimonadales > Gemmatimonadaceae > Gemmatimonadaceae bacterium. The sequence goes on along the minus strand of JADLCY010000008.1, from coordinate 389,093 downwards.
GCAACGGCGTGCGCGTGCGACAACTGCCCGGGGACTACAACTCGCTCGGCCGCATCAAGTTCATGCTGCCCAACCACCTGAACATTTATCTGCACGACACGAACGAGAAGCACTTCTTCCAGCGCGATGAGCGCGCGCTGAGCCACGGGTGCATTCGCGTCTCGGAGCCAACGCGACTCGCCGGGTGGATCCTTGAGGGCGACACGGCCTGGTCGGATGATCGGATGAAGAAGGCGATGAAGGCCGGCAAGCCGGAGACCGTGCGACTCGACTCGCACATCCCTGTGCTCATCGTCTACCACACGGCCGGCATCGACGACACGGGGCTGCTCCGGTCCTTCCGGGACGTGTACAAGTACGACGACGAACTCGAGCAGTTGCTGGCGAAGGGATACCCGTATCCGCGTTAGGCGGCACCGCCCGGTTTGCCTGGCAAAGGTGCGGCGTACAGCCGGCAGCCGCACCAGTGTTTGCTCGCTGCGCCCACTCGGTTGACACACAGGTGAAACTGACGCGGCGCGTTCGACTGCTTCAGTACTTCAGCAGATAGTTGTCCAGCTCCCACTGGTGGACCTGCGTGATGTATTCCCGCCATTCCTGCCGCTTGGCATCGAGGAAGTGCTTGGCCACATGGTCGCCAAGCGCGGCCATGATGACGTCGTCCTTCTCCAGCTCATCGCACGCCTCGTGCAGGTCGTGCGGCAGGTCGTCGATGCGCAACCGGCGCTTTTCCCGGAACGACATCTCGAAGATGTTCGTGTCCACCGGCTCGCGGTAATCGGCGTCCGTCGCCACACCATCGAGCCCCGCCGCCAGCATCACCGCCAGCGCGAGGTAGGGGTTCGCCGACGGATCCGGCATGCGGACCTCGACGCGCGTGCCCGGCCCGCGACGATTTGGCACGCGCACCAGCGGTGACCGGTTGCGCATCGACCACGCTACGTTCACCGGCGCCTCGAAGCCCGGCACCAGCCGCTTGTACGAGTTCACCAGCGGGTTGGTGACCGCGCAGAAACCCCGCGCATGACGCAGGATCCCCCCGATGTAGTGCAGAGCGACGCGGCTCAGCTCCCACTCCGCCTTCGCATCCCAGAACGCGTTGCGACCATCACGAAACAACGACTGGTGTGTATGCATCCCGCTGCCGTTCTGCCCGAAGATCGGCTTGGGCATGAACGACGCCACGAGGCCGAACTGGTTGGCCACGTACTTCACCACGAAACGGAACGTCGCGATGTTGTCCGCCGTCGTGAGCGCGTCGGCGTAGCGAAAGTCGATCTCGTGCTGCCCGTGTGCGACTTCGTGATGCGCCGCCTCGACCTCGAACCCCATCTGTTCGAGGGCCGACACGATGGCGCGGCGCGCATCTTCGCCCAGGTCCGCCGGCGCGAGGTCGAAGTACGAACCCACGTCGTGCGTCACCGTGGCCGACTCTCCCTGCTGCGCCGTCCGAAAGACGAAGAACTCCGCCTCCATCCCCGCGTTCATCACAAAGCCCATCTCGGCGGCGCGCGCGATCTGCCGCTTGAGCACTTGCCGGGGATCGCCGTCGAAGGGCGTGCCGTCGGGACGGTGCACATCACAGATGACGCGCGCCACGCGGCTCTCGGGATCTCCCCACGGGAACACCCGAAAGGTCGAAATGTCGGGCACGAGCAGCATGTCCGACTCCTCGATCCGGACGAACCCCTCGATCGATGAGCCGTCGAACAGGATGTCGCCCGCGAGCGCCTTGCCGAACTGCGACCGCGGCAGCTCCACATTCTTGTTCACGCCCAGGATGTCCGTGAACTGCAGTCGCAGGAACCGCACGTTGTGCGCGGCGGCGTACTCGAGTACGTCTTTGGCGGAGGCGCCCGAGAAGGTGTTCGGCATGGGCTGAGGAAGGAAACTCAGCGGCTTGCACGAGGAAAGGGACGGGCGCACTCAGCCCGAACCGCCGCGCATCCCCTCGAGGATTCGAGGCCACCGCGTCGCCATCGATCGCGTATGTTCCCCGTCATGTCCACCTCGTCGTCACCCAACACGATCCCCTGCCCGGCCTGTGGCACACCGTCTGGCGGCAAGTTCTGCGGAGAGTGCGGTGCCGCGCTCCTCGGAGTCACCTGCGGGTCGTGCAGCGCGCTCCTCACGCCGGGCGCCCGCTTCTGTCACCGCTGTGGTACCGCCGCGGGGACGCCCGGTGCGGCGCCCGGAGCCGCATCGAGTCTGGGGTCCCCAGGCGATAGCGCCCGGCGATCGATTCTCCCGTGGGTGATGGCGGGCGCGGCGCTCCTCGCGCTCATCATCATGGTGGCCGCACAGCAGGGGGCCTCTACCCCACCCACCTCGTCCGAGGCAACACCGCTCGGCGCACCGCCGCCCGGCGCGGCTGGCGGGCGCGCGCCCGATATCTCATCGATGTCCCCACGTGAGCGAGCCGACCGCCTCTTCGATCGCGTCATGAACCTGTCGGCTCAGGGCAAGGCGGACTCGGCGGGCTTCTTTGCGTCCATGGCCATGGGAGCGTACGAGGCGCTCGCACCCCTCGACAACGACCTTCGCTACGACTACGGCCGCATGGCCGAGATGGCCGGCGAACTCGCTGTCGCTCAGGCGCAGGCCGATACCTTGTTGCGCGAAAACCCGGACCACCTGCTTGGCCTCATCCTCGCCGCGCGCGTGGCCCAGGCGCGCAACGACTCCACGACCGCAGGCCGACTGCTTGCTCGTGTCGCCAAGGCCGAGCAAACGGAAATGGCCAAGAGTCTGGAGGAGTACGTTCGCCACAAGAACGACATCGACGCGGCGGCAGCACTCACCCGACGCTGACCGACCCGCAGCACCTGCACACGCACGTTCGCGCCTCCTGCCACCGCTCCCAACTTCCAGTGCCCGATACCGTGCCCCGCACCATCACCGTTTGCCACAGCCCCGATAGCGACGACGCGTTCATGTTCTACGCGCTCGCTGCCGGAAAGATCGACACCGGCGACCTGCGCTACGAACACGAGCTGCAGGACATCGAATCGCTGAATCAGCGCGCCCTGCGGGGCGAACTCGAGGTCACCGCCGTCTCGATCCACGCCTACGCGTACCTCGCCGATCGTTACGCCCTGCTCCCCCACGGAGCCTCCATGGGTGACCGCTATGGCCCGCGCCTGGTCGCGCGAGTGCCGATGAGCCCGCAGTCCATCAAGGGCGCACGCATTGCCATTCCGGGGCCGATGACCAGCGCCTACCTCGCGCTCCGGCTGTTCGAGCCGAACTTCATCGCCGTCCCCACGCCCTTCGATCAGATCGAAGACGAGGTCGTATCAGGTACGGTCGACCTCGGGCTGTTGATCCACGAGGGCCAGCTCACGTACCAAGAGCGCGGACTGCACCTCATCGCCGACCTCGGTGCCTGGTGGCACCAGGAGACCGGGCTCCCGCTTCCCTTGGGTGGCAACGTGGTTCGCAAGGACCTGGGCACCGATCTCATCAGGACACTTTCGAGGCACTTGAGGGACAGTATTGCGTACTCGCTTAAGCACAGAGCGGCCGCGCTGGACCATGCCATGTCGTACGCTCGCGGACTCGAGCGGCAGATGGCCGACACGTTTGTCGGCATGTACGTCAACGAGCGCACGCTCGACTACGGCGCCGACGGAAAAGCTGCCGTTCGGCTCTTTCTCCAGAAAGGCTTTGAGCAGGGCGTCATTCCCCACACGGTCGACGTTGAGTTCGTCGAGGAGTGAATCGAATAGAATTGTGAGGTTGCGCACAGTCCCTTCGAGCGGTCAACTCATGGCGACCCGGCCACGACGCCTTTTCCAACGGTGAGCCTCACGAAGCCTTCGCTCCAGGCGGCGCAGCACGCACTCGACACCGCGGAACTCCTGCGGGCAACGCGCATCATCAACGCGACGCTCGAAGAACCGCACCGAGTCGCGGCGGCGGTGATCGAGCTCCTCGGCGCCACCGTCGCGTGTGAAGGCGGCTGCATCGCCATGCGGGCCGGCGGATCTTTCGCCATCGTCGAATCGGCGCCGTCGCTCACGAGCCTCACTGGTCAGTCGTTCCTGAGCACGGAGGTCTTTGCGCCTCGCGCGCTCCCTGAACGGCATGCCGTGGTACACGACGGGGTTGCTTCGGTCCTCGCCGATCCTGCATTCCTGGAACCACTCGGCGTTCGGCAGTTTGCCGCAGCGCCGCTCATCGCCGGTGGAGCGGTCGTCGGCGCGCTTCTCGCCGTGAACCCGCGAGACGGCGCGTTCTCCGACGTTGACACGACCAACCTTGGGTGCCTTGCCGACCTGGCCGCCCTCGCCATCCGGAATGCCTGGCTCCTGGCGCACGATCAGCAGCTCGCCAACGAAGCCCGGTCCCTGGCCGACATCGTTCAGCAACTGAATCAATCGCTGGAGTTCGAGCGCGTGGTCCGGCTCGTGGCCGAAACGAGCGCGCGTCTCCTTGGTGGCCAGGGGTCGGCATTGACGCTGCTTGATGACGACGATGTGGTCGTGGTGGGTGCCGCCGGACTCGGGGCATCGATGATCGGGTACCGGACGCCGGCACGACCCACCCTTGTCCGGCGCGTCGCGCTGGGCCGACGCGTCGTTCGCACCAACGACCTGCAGCAACTCTCCGGTGACCACGCGCTGGCGGCGACGCTCGGCCCCGAACCCGTCAACGCGATCCTCGCGCCCCTGCTCGTCGCCGATCGCCCCATCGGCGTGCTCCTGGTCGCCGCGAATCTCACACGCGAGTTCAACGAACGGGACGAGGAGTTGCTTGCCGCACTGGCGTCGCACGCCGCCGTCGCCATCGAGAACGCCAGGCTCTACCGCGCAGCTGCCCACACCGCACGCCACGCCGAGACGCTGTCGTCGGCAGCCCGATCGCTCTCGTATGCGGTGGATGCGACCTCGTTCTTCGACGAGCTCTCACGCGTTGCCCGCGAGCTGCTGGACGCCTCGGGGCTGACCCTGTATTCGGTGGACCAGGCGCGCCGCACTGCGAGCGTCCGCTACGTCGCGGGCATCGGCGCCGACACACTCTCGCGTGTGGCGAGTCGCATCGTCACCGCACCGGAGTTTGCCGCACCCCTGCTGGCCGGCGAGGAGGGCTTTTTCGAGGACATTCGCGACGATCCGCTGAGTGCCGTGTGGACGCTGACCGCTGGCACACGCATCCCCGATGAGATCATGTCGTTCGCGCGGTTGCCGCTCATCGTCGAGGGCCGCGTGCGGGGTGCGTTGGCGCTGCGCTGGCGCACGCACCATGCCTTCTCCGAGGACGAGCGCCTGCTGCTGCGCGACTTCGCCACACAGGTCGCGCTCGCCTTCCGCAACGCGGACCAGTTCGATGCGGAGCGTCGGTCGCGCGAAGTGGCTGAAGCGGCGGCGGCCATCGCGCGCGCGGTGCTGGGCGCCGCAGCACCGGATCGCACCGCGCTCGATGCGCTCACCGCCATTGATCGCGCCGTGCCCTCGGAGGGCAAGGCCATCGCTTTTGTCGACGCCAGCGGCGCGGCGCTTCACTATCTCGCCGCCTCCGGCGTATTGCAGCCCATGGCCGGCGTTTCGATCGGCATCGCCGAGAGCGCGGCCCGGTTGTCGTCACCCCTCGTGCAGCAGGACGCGACGGCCCACGCCCTCGCGGCCATCGGTGAAGGACACCTGGTGCCACCGGGAGCGACGCTCGTGCCGCTCGTCGCGCGTGACCAGTTGCTCGGCGTGCTCTGGTCGATGCCATCGGCACCGCCGATCCCCGGCCATCGCACCGACGCCGAGACGCTCGGCGATCTCGCCGCCTCACTCGCCCTCGCCGCCGACGTCCTGCTCCTCAACGAAGAAGAGCAGAAGCGGCGCGCGCGCGAACACATGCTGGCCACCGCGCTGGCCACGATGGACCAGGCGGTCCTCATCATCGGCCTCGATCGTCAGGTGATGTATGCCAACGCCGCGGCGATTGCCGAGTACATGTATGCCTTCGACGGCGCGCCGGCCGTGTTGTTCGACCGATTGGTCGACTCGGCAAACGTTGCGCGTCGCGTCGGCCCGGACGGCACCTCGGGAGCGGCCGGCGTGTGGGCGGCCGAGCACATCCATCGACGCCGCGACGGGTCCACGTTCCCGGCCTCCGTGCTGCTCAGCTACATCCGCGACGTGAATGACGTGCCCGTCGCGCAGGTGGTGACGGTGCGCAACCTCACGGCGGAACGCCGGATCGAGGAGCAACTTCGTCAGAGCGAGAAGTTGGCCGCCCTCGGCGAACTCGTCGCCGGCGTAGCGCATGAACTGAACAACCCGCTGGCTGGTATCTCGGCCTTCGCTCAGCTCCTGATGGACGATCCGCTCGACGCCGAACAGCACGAATCGGTGCGCCTCATCAAGCGCGAGGCGGATCGTGCCGTCGGCGTGGTGCGCGACCTTCTGCTCTTCTCGCGCAAAACCGGACCGTCGCAGGAACTCGTGGACTTCAACGAAATGGTCGAGCGGACGCTGCGACTCCGTGGCTACGGCCTGCGTTCGGCCGGTATCGAGGTGAAGGTCGATCTCGATCCCGCTGCACCGGTCGTCGCCGGAGACAGTCAGCGTCTGCAGCAGGTCCTGCTGAATCTCGTGATCAACGCGGAGTATGCCCTCCTGCGTGCCGACGTGAAGCGACTCATCGTGCGCTCGGAGTCCACGGTCGACGTCGTCTCACTGTTCGTCGAGGACAGCGGCGTCGGCATGGACGAGGAAACGAAGCAACGCATCTTCGAGCCGTTCTTCACCACGAAGCCGGCCGGAGAGGGCACCGGGCTGGGGCTCAGCGTGAGCTACGGCATCGTACGCGCCCACGGGGGCTACTTTCATGTCGAGAGCGTGCCCGGCCAAGGCACGCGCTTCCAGCTCACGTTTCCGCGTGCCCGCGACCACAGCACGCTTGCGACCGCGTAGCGGCCGGCTCGGCGGAGCGGGACCATGCTGACCAACCTCGTCATCGGAGATGCGGACGTCGATCGCGTCCTCCTGGTCGACGACGAGGAAGCGGTCCGGGAATCCCTGGCCCGCTACCTCGGCCGGCGCGGCTACCTCGTAGAAACAGCGGCCAGCGCCGGCGAAGCACTCACCCACCTCGGCAACCAGCGCTACACGCTGATGGTGTGCGATATCCGCATGCCGGACATGTCGGGACTGCAGCTGGTGCCCGAGGCCCGCCGGGTGGACCCGGATCTCGCGATCGTCATGCTGTCCGCCCTCGCCGATGCCCCCAGTGCCGCCGAAGCGCTACGGCTCGGCGCGATGGACTACCTGGCCAAGCCGCTGGAGCTCGAGAAGGTCCGGCATGCGCTCGAGCGGGCCATCCGGCGCCGACGTTTGCTCCTCGAGCAACGCAATGTGGAGCGCCTCCTGCAAGCCGAAAGCGCTCGTCTCACCCGTGAACACGCCCGCGAGGTGGAATCGCTCGCCGATGGCGTGGTGCATGCCCTCGTCCGGGTCACCGAGTTGCTCGAGGCCCGCGAAGCCGGACACGCAGGCCGCATGCGGCGCCTGGCGGCGGTGGCCGAAGCGGTGGCCGTGGCCATCGGGCTCTCCCCCCATCGCGCGTGGCAGATTCGCAGCGCCGCACAGCTGTCGGACATTGGCGTTCTCGTGGGTCCGCGCGGCTCCCGTGGGTCGACGGGCAGCACCCAGCGCGCCCTCGACATCCTGTCCGGACTCACCTCACTGCCAGATCTCGTGGAGGGCGTGCGGGATCAGGGGGAGTTCTGGGACGGATCCGGCGGACCGCGCCGGGCACGGGGGGACGACATTTCGTTAGGCGGCCGTGTGCTTGCCGCCGCCCGCGCCTTCACCGAACTCACCGCGCCTCGAACCGCGACCCCTCCCCTGTCCACCGAGGAGGCAGCCGCCCGCGTCTCCCGGGAAGCGGGTACGCGCTTTGACCCGGGTGTCTGCGATGCGCTCACTCGAGTGATCCGCGAGCGGCGACTCTTGGGCTTCGACGCCGACGTCCTGGAATCCCAGGCCCCGCGGGATTGAGGCGGCACACGAACGCGGCTTGACGGAATCCCGTCGCAATTGTACAAGGTGTCTCCCGGGTGGCGCAGTCACAGGCATTCGCCTGCTGACGATGCGCCGGGGACGCGTCCCGGGCAGCAGAGTCCAACTCCCTATTTGGCCGATTTTCACCACGGAGGAATACATGGCAAGCGTTGACACGCAGGATGGCGCCTTGCGGTTCGGCGACGACGACGAGATGGACGACGTCGGATACGGTGGGGGCGCGTCCTACGACGATGATGGCGATGACGACGACGGCTGGGGATCGACCAAGCACGACGATTCCCTCTGGGAGGATCCCGACGAAGCCGCACTCGACGAGGAGGAGGAAAGCGAGACCGTAGAAGAAGCGGCCGAGGACGACGTCGAAGATGAGGACGTCTTTGGAGCGCCGCGTCGCCGCGCGGCTCGACCGGCCACCCCACCAGCTCCAGCCGGGGCCGCACCGGCCGCCGCGGCGACACCGCCGGTGAAGTCCGCGCCCGCAGCCAAGGCCGCGGCGCCGACCAAGACTCCGGCCGCACCCGCCGCCAAGGTCTCCCCAACGGCCAAGGCCAGCGCGCCTGCTGCCAAGGCGAAGCCAGCTCCCAGGACCAGTGCGCCCGCTGCCAAGCCGAAGCCCGCGCCCAAGATGTCCAGTCAGCCCGCCAAGCCTGCCAAGACAGTGAGCAAGCCGGCCGGCGGAAAGAAGGCCACCGGAAAGAAGGCTGGCGCAAAGCAGGGGACCGTCAGCAAGGGCGCCGCGAAGAAGTCGGCACCGGCCAAGGCAAAGAAATCCGGAAAGAAGGCAGCACCCGCAAAGGCTGCCGCAAGAAAGCCTGCAAAGAAGGCCGCCACCGCGAAGAAGGCGGCAAAGAAGAAGCGGTGAACTCCCGACGGATCGGGCGTCGACCGGCACGACAATAGCCCGGTGGACGCCGATCCGCTCCGTTGGGCGAACCGCGTGTCCCTGGCGGTCGGCGGCGGTGGCATGATCGGGGGGATGGCGATCCATCAATCGCGACACGAAACCGATCCGCACCATGGCCCGGCGTTCGCGCGCCGTGCGCGCCTGACGAGTTGCTTGCTCGCTCGTCTGGCGCCTGCCACCGGGCGCCGCGTAATCTACCCGGATGCCGGAGTCCCCTGTCGCCCTGCTGCGCGCGCATGCGCGGTTTGCACCCTGGAATGCGCGCGGACTCGCAGCGCACGTCTCCGGACTGGTGGATGCGGTGGGCGTACGGCCAACCAACGCCTCGGCGCGCGCCATGCCGTCTGCGCGAGCCGTGCGCTTCTACGTCTCGAATCGTTTGATGGACCGCCCCGAAGGCGCGGGAACCTCAGCGACGTACGGCTATCGGCATTTCCTTCAGCTGCTCTCCATCAAGATCCGCCAGCGCGAAGGCCTGAACCTCGAGGCCATTCGCTGCGAGATGAAAGAGGTGACCGGCGATGCACTCGAGCGCCGCGTGGCCCAGTGGCTCGCGGCGGCGCTCGCGGCGGGTGTCCCCGCGGCCGCGAACAACGACAGCAACGGCCTGCACACGTGGCGGCGTGTCGCCGTTGCTGATGGCATCGAGCTGCATGTGCGCGATGACTCGAGCGCTGCGCACGACGAAGCCATTGTCCAGCTTCGCGAAGCGTTGCGCACGGCGATCGGTCGCATGGAGAAGGCGTGAGCGGCCCGCGGATGGATGGCCGCGTGGCCGTGATCACGGGCGTCGGACGATCTGGCCAGGCGGGGCAGGCGGTGGCCGCGGCGTTCGGATCGCTGGGCGCGCATTGTGTGCTCCTGGACCGCAACGCAGGCGAAGTCGCCGAGCGCGCTGCTGAGCTCCGTGCCGCCGGCGCGAGCGCGGAGGCCCACGCGTGCGACCTGACGGATGCCTCGGCCCTCGGGGCCGTCGCATCGTCGCTCGCCACACGCGCCTCAGGGGAGGTGCACAGCCTCGTGTGTCTCGCCGGCGGCTACGCTGGCGCGGCCGTCGCTGACACGGCGCCAGAAGCCTGGCAACGCATGTTCGACGTGAATGTCACGACCGCGTTCCTCACCACGCGTGCGTTCCTTCCCCTCGTTCGGCGTGGACGCGGCGCGATCGTGTACTTCGCCTCGGCCGCGGCACTCCCCGGGAACCGGGTGTCCGGGCACGTGGCCTATGCAGCGGCCAAGACCGGCGTGCTCACGCTCATGCGTGCGGTCGCGGCCGAGGAACACAAACACGGCGTCCGGGCCAACGCGCTCGCGCCGACCGCCATCCGCACGGCCAGCAATCTCGCCACGCTCGACCCGGGGACCTCATACGTGGAACGCGAGACCGTGGCTGACTGGGTGACCCTCCTCTGCTCGGAGGCCGCCGGTTCGGTGAACGGGCAGGTGATCAAGCTCGGATGAACGCGCGGCCGCGAGAGTTCCCGAACGGCGACGAGCGCCGGCGCACGCACCCGCCACGGCGCCCCCCCGGTAAGCTCATCCTGCTCGACCGGGCGCTCGAAGCGCTGCCCCTGTTCCGTCTCAGCGATTCGGCGGAAGAGGCCTCGATCCTCTACACACCGCCTGCTGGCGGCCGCTGGCGCGTTCTCCCGAGCCCAGGCGACCGGCTGCCCGGCACGTTCGACCAGGACGTGTACGTGGAGATCTGCCGACGGTTTGTCGACGCTGGTGAGCCCGAGGACGGTTCGGTCACCTTCACTTTGCACGCGTTCCTCCGTTCGATCGGTCGCCGCGCCGATGGGCGCACCTACGAACAGCTGCGCGCCGCGCTCAACCGACTCGAGCGCACGTCGCTCGAGTCCAACGCGGCGTATTACAGCGCGTCCTCCGGACACACGCTCGACGGGCGATTCACCGTGCTGTCGGCCGTCTCCATCGATCGACGGCGAGTGCTTGATCGAGAGCAGCTCGCCCTCTTCCCCAACGTCACCACCTCCGAACCGGGCGATGCCCGCGTGACGCTGGCGCCGCTCCTGCGCGCCAACATCGCCAACGGCCACGCCACGTCGCTCGTGGCCGCGCACTATCAGGCCCTGTCGTCTCCGGTTGCCCGTCGCCTCTACCGACTGCTCGAGGTCGCACGCGCCGAGGACACCGTCACCTGGCGCATCGAACTCGAAGCGCTGGCCGAACAGGTCCCGCTCGTCCAGCGATACCCGTCCCACCTCCAACGCGTGCTGCAGCCGGCGCATGAAATGTTGCTCACCGCCGGGATCGTGCGCGACGCGCGGGTCCACCAACAAGACCGCGTCTGGTACGTCGACTACGTCCTCGCGATGCGTTCCGCCTGACCAGGAGGCACAGCCATGGCCGATCCCCGCCTGCCGATCCTCAGTCGCTTCCTCCCCGATCCGCCGGTCACGCCCCCGTCGCCCAAGCCCCCGGTCCAGCCCGCTGACGCCGGATGCAGCACCCTTCCGGTGACGCGCGTAACCGACACGCCGTCCCTCCTGCGGATGCCCGGGGTCACACGGCAGCCGTAGGTGTCTTCCGGTCGGTCCCGCCCCGGTTCGCAAACCCGGCCCGCCGGCGCGGCTCGTCCCCGTCTTGAGGAACCCGCTCGCGGGCCGGGCGTATTCGTTGCACACTGCCTGTCCGTCCCTCACTGGATGACCGCATGAAACCGATCAGAAAGATCGCCCTCGGGTTTGTCGTCGCCGCGCCACTCGTCGCCGGCGGCTTCATGGCCCAGGATCGCGCCACCCAGGACGGCGGGCGATTGCTCGGACAGGTGCTCGACCTCGTCCAGAGCCGATTCGTCGATTCCATCGACGAAGCCATGCTCTACGAAAAGGCCGCGCGGGGGCTCGTCGGCCAGTTGCAGGATCCCTACTCCGAGCTGTTTTCGCCGCACCAGCTCACCCAGTTCAACACCACAACGGGTGGCCGGTATGGCGGTCTCGGCATGCAGATCGAGGACCAGCGCGAACGCGGCACGGTGGTCGCCAAGGTCTTTCACAACACGCCGGCCGAAGCAGCTGGCGTGACCGAAGGCGACATCATCATCGGGATCGACACCCTCTCGACGCGTGGCTGGAGCAATGCGCGTGTTGCCGATTCGCTGCGCGGAACACCGGGTTCCAAGGTCTCGGTGACCTTCGCGCGCCCGGGAGTGACGGAGCCCATCAAGAATGTCTTCACGCGCGCCATCGTTCGCGTCCCCGCGGTGGCCTACGCCATCACCTTCGACGGCATCGGCTACCTCCCGCTCGACAACTTCAATGAGTCGTCGACGCGCGACATTTCCTCGGCCGTTCGCAAGTTCCAGTCTGAAGGGGCCAAAGGCCTGATTCTCGATCTCCGTCGGAATCCCGGCGGGTACCTCGATCAGGCACTGTCCATCTCCAACCTGTTCCTGCCGCAGGGCGTCGAGATCGCTTCGGTGCGCGGGCGCGGCGCCGAACCGCAGGTCTACAACGCGCGTGAAAAGCCCATTGCCGCCGAGATGCCGATCGTCATCCTGATCGATCAGTACTCGGCCTCGGCCGCCGAGATCGTCGCCGGCGCGCTCCAGGACCACGACCGCGCGCTCATTCTCGGTCAGACGAGCTTCGGCAAGGGCCTCGTGCAGACGATGTACAACCTCGACGGTGGCTACGCGCTCAAGATGACCACCGGCAAATGGTTCACGCCGTCCGGGCGCTCCATTCAGAAGGAGCGCAAGCTCCTGCCCGACGGACAGTACGTCGAGGTGCATCCCGATTCGCTCGAGAGCGACTCGGCGCGTCGTGCGCGACCGACCTACAAGTCGACTGCGGGCCGCCTGCTCTACGGCGGCGGCGCCATCACGCCCGACATCCTCGTGAAGCCGGACACGTTCACGACCCCGGAGCAGGCGTTCCTCCGCGCGACAGCGACCAGGTCGCAGGACATGTACATCGCCGTCTATCTCCTTGCCCAGGATCTCAAGGACAAGGTACGGATCGACTTCCAGGTGCAGCCCGCCTGGCGGGAAGATCTCTACGCCCGTCTCAAACAGAAGGGTGTGACCGTCGACCGCGCGCTCTACGACGGAGCATCCCGCTACATCGACCGCGAGATCGAGCGTCGCGTCGCACGACTTGCCTTTGGCGACTCGGCGTTGCGGCGCCGCACGCTGCCGGATGACCCGCAGCTCCAGCGCGCCATCGACATTCTCAAGAAGAACCCGTCGACCCGCGAACTCATTGCGCTCGCGACGAGTCAGGCCAGGAAGTAGATTTTCCTGAATGAGACCCTCACTGATGATCGCCGCCACGAGCCTCGTGGCGGCGTTTTCATGCGCGCGCCGCGCACAGGTCGCGGTGATCCCCGCCGAGAGCGGCGAGCGACACCTCACCAACCTCCGCCAGCTGACGAACGGCGGCGAGAACGCCGAGGCCTACTTCAGTCGCGATGGTCAGTGGATCACGTTCCAGTCCACGCGAGACGGGCGCACGTGCGACCAGCAGTATGTCATGCGTCGCGATGGATCCGGGCTCGTGCGCGTGTCCAACGGCCGGGGAAAGACCACCTGTGGATGGTTCATTCCGGGCAGCGAGCGCCTCTTCTTTGCGTCCTCGCATGCCCACGACTCCACATGTCCCCCGCGGCCGGATCCTTCCGCGGGTTACGTCTGGCCGCTCGACCGTTTTGACCTGTACACCGTCGGGCGCGATGGCAGCGACTTGCGACGACTGACCAACTATGACGTGTACACAGCCGAGGGCGTCATGTCGCCCGATGGGTCGAAGATCGTCTTCACCTCCCTCAAGGACGGCGATCTCGAGATCTACACCATGAACGCCGACGGCAGCGACGTTCAGCGGCTCACCCACTCGCCGGGCTACGACGGGGGCCCGTGGTGGTCCCCCGACGGCACAAAGATCGTCTATCGCGCGCATCACCCCGCAGACTCTGCTCAGCTCGCGGACTATCGCCGGCTCCTTTCGCAGCGCATGGTGCGCCCGTCCCGGGTCGAGCTGTACGTCATGAACGCCGATGGTTCCGACCAGCGCCAGGTGACCGCGCTGGGCGGCGCCAATTTCGGGCCATCATGGACCCCCGACGGCAGGCAGATCATCTTCTCGTCGAACCATCGCACGCCCCGCGGAGGCAACTTCGACCTGTTTCTCGTCGATGCGTCGGCGACGCGCGCGACCGCGGATCAGGTGGAGCAGATCACCTTTTCTCCGGTGTTCGACGGTTTCCCCATGTTCAGCCCCGACGGCAAACAGCTGCTCTGGGCGTCCAATCGGCATGACGCCAAGCCAAACGAAACGAACCTCTTCCTCGCCGACTGGCGGTAGGGAGGCCCAATGATCACCGCAGCCATCGTTGTGGGAATTGCGCTCGTCCTGCTCGCGAAGTCCGTGCGCATCATCGGGCAGGCCGAAGTCATCGTCGTCGAGCGCCTTGGGCGCTTCCATCGGGTCGCGCGTTCGGGACTCAATATTCTCATCCCGTTCATCGAACGTCCCCGCACGCTGGATGTGCGCTACTTCGAAAGCGACGTGTCGGGGCTCAAGAGGATCACGCACAGCTCAACGTCGCGGATCGACCTGCGCGAGCAGGTGCTGAACTTCCCGAGCCAGCCCGTGATCACCAAGGACAACGTCACGATCGATATCGACGCGGTCCTCTACTATCGGGTAGCGGACCCGCAGAAGGCGACCTACGCCGTGCAGAACCTTCCGTACGCGCTCGAGACCCTCACGCGAACCACGTTGCGCAACATCGTGGGCGAGATGGAACTCGACAGCACGCTCGCTTCACGCGATGAGATCAATCGGCGCATGCGGGAGGTCATCGAGGAGGCCTCGCTGGGATGGGGGGTGGACGTCACGCGCGTCGAGCTGCAGGCCATCGAGCCCCCGAGGGACATTCAGCAGTCGATGGAATTGCAGATGCGGGCGGAGCGCGAACGCCGCGCGGCGGTAACGAACGCGGAGGCGACGAAGCGCGCGGCCATCCTCGAGGCCGAAGGCGTGCGAGAAGCGCAGGTGCTGCGCGCCCAGGGCGAGCGCGACGCGGCCGTGCTGCGGGCCGCGGGTCAGGCGGAAGCACGACTCGCTCTGGCGCAGGCGGAGGCCGAGGCCCTGCGGCGCATCGCGGCGTCAATGCCGGACGGGCAAGCCGCGATGTACCTGCTCGGCCAGAAGTATCTCGATGCGCTGCCACAGGTCGCGCAGGGCAAGGGCAGCACGCTGTTCCTGCCCAGTGAGGCCGCAGGTGTGATGGGCGCGCTGGGAGGCTTGCGCGCGATGCTGCAACAGCCAACTGCTGGCAGCGGGGAGGCTGGCTCGCCGACGCCGCGAGCAGGGGCGCGGGCCCTGCCAAGCGGCGACAAGGACGCCGGCAACGGCTAGCCAATTCATGGCGCCCGCGCGACGGATTTCTCAGGACCGTGCCGAGCGCATCGCGCGGTCGCTCGCCTGTTCACACTGCCTGGAGTACTCCTTCAGGAAACTGCGCGTTCGCCCCGCGCCTGCGTCGCACAAGCCCGATCTCAAGACGGTCTGGATTGCCTCACGCACGTGTGGGGTTTGTGGCCTGGAGCAGGAGATCGGCTTGGATGCGCACGGCGACGTGATCTACGGCTTGTAGGTCGACAGATTCGCCGTCGAGTCCGGCAGCCCCGTGCCAAGCCGACGCTTGGGACGCGCGGCGAATCCGCGATCCTTCGTTGGGGCGCGCCCGTCGGTGACACGTGCGTACGGGTCGCCGTGTAGCCGGCGCCCCGCGTGGGGACGCGCTACAACGCTCCCGGCCTCGCGTGCGTTGACCTCATGATCGCGGAGGCCGACCCGAGGGTGGCGAAATCCGAGGGTCGAGGTCGGCGATCCGGCGTGAGAGTGTCGGGGAAAGCCTGAAACGTAGTCGGGTAGCGCGCTTACAAGTTGTTTAGTGACTTGGACTTGCAACGCTAGACGGTTATCTTTCGGCAAGCACAGGCGACTTCTCCGCCGTCAGGGATTCGTTTCAGCTTCGGAGGTCTCATGCGTAAGCCACGTCCGGCGACGTACAACCCCGCGCAGGCGCTGCACCTGATCGCGACGGATCGCACCGGCTCCCCGCTGAGCTGCCCGTCCTGTGGGTCGGGAAAGATCGCCCGCGAGCCGGCGTTCGTTCCGCCACCACCCAAGTCGCATGTCACGCTCACGTGCTCCGCGTGTGGCCGGACAGCGCGATATATTGCAGGCGCTGCGTAGGGTCAGCTCCGCGTCAGGTTCGATCGTTCGTGCTCGTGCACTCGGTCGGTATCGGGTGCGCGAGCATTTTTCTTCGCGCGCGGTCCACCGACGGATGCGCGTGTTTCCGATCGGCGGAGTGCCGCAGCAGCTCCGTCCGATTCCGCTCCACCTGTTTCGCCCCGCAAGGGAAGAGGAATTGTACGATGGCTCGTATCCAAGGCACCGTGAAGTGGTTCAACGACGCAAAGGGATTTGGCTTCATCTCTCGCGAAGGGGGCCCCGACGTGTTCGTCCACTTCAGCGCAATCTCACAGCAGGGATTCAAGTCTCTTGCCGAGGGCGACAAGGTCGAGTTCGAAATTGTCCAGGGGCAGAAGGGACCCCAGGCCGCCGAAGTCACCAAGGTCTGATCCAACTTCCGCTGGCCACAAGTCGCGCGCCCCGGGGTACTCCCCGGGGCGCGTGTGTTTTCGGCCAGCCATTGTTGCGAGGACCGGCGTGCTGCGTCACTCGACGAGACGCACCACGGCAGCGCGAACTTTGCAGGGTTCGCACGCGCGGGGTCGGAAGGAGTCATTCGATGGATCGCACCAAAGTCTTGTATGAACGGCCGCTGCCGGGTGGCGGCTACGTCCACGTGGAAGCCGAGGGGCGTGATGATGCCACCATGCACCGCGTGCATGTGGCGGTCGAGCGTCGCAGTGACCCATCCCGACGCGAGGGCCACGAACCGCCCGTGATAGAGAGCGCCGAGGGCGGCTCCCTGGGACAGCTCGTTCGGCGGCTCGTGGCCATCGCCTCGGATAACGTCGAGGTCGCCCGCGGCTTGCTTCGCCGCAATGGCGGACGAGCCCGCTTCTGATCCGCTGAGCCATTCGTGATGCACAAAGCCCCGATCCATGTGGATCGGGGCTTTGTGTCTTCACGCGACGCGTGCCGGGAGACCCAACTCCATCTGCCGGGCGCGTTCACCGGCCGGGACAGCAGGCCGCGGCGGTTCGAGCCGGGAGGCGGCGTCGTGCGACACGCCGAGGAGGTGGGCCGTCTGATGGTAGAGTCGCAAGGCCTGCAGGGGGGCGGCAAACGGACGCGCTTCGCCGTCCAGGACACGCTGGGCCTCCTCCCGCACCGCCTGCGGCAGGGCCGCCGCCAGCGGATGGTGAAGCAACTGGCGCACAACGACGTCGTCGCGCTGCAGCAGGGCTGTACAGAAAGCGTCGAGAAAGGCGAGCACGTGAAGCCCCCCATTTGTTGTAATTGACACTTTGCAACTAATACGCGTGACGGTCAAGCCAGGTTCCAGTCACGAATCGCGGAGCTCCCGCCATCGACGAGCCCGCCGGTGCGACGCGCCGCACGCTGATGTTGTCGCCTCCATCACGCTCGGCCTTGCCCCGGTGGGCGAGGCGGCCCGAGCTGCACCGGGCCGGATGCCGGCATGCGATCTGGCAGAAGGAGCCGCCGATGAGAGCGGTCCACGTCCGTCCCGAGGGTCGCGATCGCCTCGCGCCGGGCGGCGCGTCAGCCCAGCAGGTCGAAGCGCACGCCGCGACGAGCGCTGCGCCGACGACGGGGCGCGTACTCGAAGTACTGGGCCGGCCGGCCACGCCCCTCGCTCCGCCACGCATCGGTCGGCTGCACGAGGTACGCGGACTGCAGCGCACGTCGAAAGCTCGCCTTGTGCAACGGCTTGCCGAGGAGCAGCTCGTATGTGGCTTGTAGCTCGGTGAGCGTGAACTGCGCGGGGAGCAGCCGAAAGGCGATCGGTGCGTGGTCCATCCGCGCGCGAAGCGCCGCCAGGCCCGCTTCGGCGATCGCGCGCTGACGCGCACCGAGTCCGCCGAGCTCGTCTGAGTCGACCCAGGCGGCGCCCTCCGGATCAGCCCTCGCGCTCGCCGGCATCACCGCAACGAATCCGATCGAGAGTTCACTGCCGCTCGCGTGCCGACGCCCGTCGGCGAACGCCCCGATCTGCTCGATCCACGCCGGCTCACGACCCGTGAGGTCGCGCACGAGACGACGCGCACACCGCTCCAGCGACTCCGATGCCCTGGGCACGCCGTACGGCAGCGACCGCGCGGACCGGTGCCGCCCCATACAGAGGACATCCAGTGCGCCCGCGCCCGGCGCCACCACCACCACGTCGATGGTGAAGGACGTGCGGCGAGCGGTGGGGGGACGTGCGGGAAGGGTGGAACGATCGCGCATGGGCGGGCGAATAAGTAGCCGGCGGCTACTAAAGTCAACCCCGAATTGCGCGCGCCCCCGCCATTCTACCGGTCACCGTCCTCGCGGTCAATCGCGCAGCGCCGCGGTGCGCGTTCCTGCGTCGCAGCGTTAGCGTCGCTCGCGCGCCACGCCAGTGCCGGTGCGTACGAGGCCGGGTATCGAGATCGGCATGTGACCGCTGATCTCGGCTTCCCCGAGGAACGCGCGCGCGGCCGCGCGTTGCGAGGCGGGCGTGCCGCCCCACGCCACGGCGTACGTCGGCACAAATGGCACCTGACTCAAGAGGTACGGTGTGCCGAATGTGATCACCACGACCGGCTTTCCGGTCGCAACCAGTTGTCGCGCGAACTCCACAAACGCGCGGGGTGCGTCAGCCGTCGCCGTTTCCGAAGAGATGTTGACGTACGATCCGATCACCACGACCTCCGACTGCGCCGCCAACGCGGCGACGCGCGCATAGTCCGGCGCGGCATCGTCCGCACTGATGTACGCGGACTGGACGGTCGCTCCACGCGCGAGCTCGGCGTTGAATGTGACACCGGCGCCGAGCTCGGCTCGTCGCGCGTACGTGATCGTAAGCACGCGCGGTTTCGCGCCTGCGACTCCATCCCGCAATGGGAACGCATTGATCGAGTCGCGCACGAGCACAAAGGCGCGCGCGGCCAGCAGCTCCGCGGCATCAACGTGGGCGGAATCGCCCACGACGGCGCGTACCTCGTCCAGAGACACCGTCCGCTGCTGTGACAGGCCAAAGCGGTACTTGAGCTCCAACACACGGCGCGCCGAGCGATCGATCCGTGCGTCGTCGTAGCGCCCCTCGGAGACGCCGGCGACCACCGCGTCGATCGAAGCCGTGATGCGGCGCGGCATCAGCAACACATCATTCCCGGCCGCCACGGCACGCTTGATCGCCTCCACGTCGCCGAACTGATCCACCACGCCGGCCATGTCCATGGCATCGGAGACCAGCAGCCCGTCAAAGCGCAGCTCATTTCGAAGCAGCCCCGTCATGACCTTCGGCGAGAGCGTTGCCGGTACTCCGGAGGAATCGAGCGCGGGCAGGAAACCGTGGAAGGTCATGATCGCGCCCACACCCGCGTTGATCGCTTCGCGGAACGGCAGCAGTTCCATGGTGTCGAGTCGCGCCCGTGGTGCGGATACGGTGGCCAGGGCCAGGTGCGAGTTGGTTTCTGTGTCGCCGTGGCCGGGGAAGTGCTTGCCGGTGGCGAGCATGCCGTTCTGCTGCAGACCACGAATGACTTCAACACCCATTCGAGCCGTGAGCCGGGGGTCCTCGCTGACGGATCGCGCACCGATCACCGGGTTCGCCGGGTTGTTGTTTACGTCCAGCACCGGGCCAAAGGCGATCTGGATGCCCAGAGCCCTACCCTCGAGTGCCGTGACCTTCCCCAGCTCATAAGCAAGCGCAGGATCGTTGGCCGCACCCAGGGCCATCTGCCACGGGAAGTTCGTCGCCCCACCGAGGTCGATCGCATTGGGGACGAAATACCCCCCGCGCGCGCGGAAGCCCACGCCCGTCTCGAGGTCGGCGCTGACGAGGAGCGGCAACCGACTGAGGCGCTGCAGGGCATTGAGCTTGGCCGCGATCTCGGTCGGCGATCCCACCGACACGATCAGCCCCCCAACGTGATCATCCATCACGAACTTCGAGATGCGCTCCCACTCGGCGCTCCCCTCGGGGACGTAGTCGCCGAGAATCCACGGCCACACCAGTTGGGCGGCGCGGTCTCGCAGGCTGAGCGTGCGCAGCACCGAATCCGCCCACGCCCGCGATGCGGCGGTGGAAGGCGCATAGGAGGGCGTCGCTCGTACCAGGGACTCCACCGGCGTGGCAGCGGCGCCGCCCGTGCATGCACACAGCACCAGGGCGAGCAACGAACGCAGCAACATGCGACTCACCAGTTGATGGTTCCCTTCTTTGTGGTGTCCACATCCTCCCCATCGCCCGACTTGAACAGGAACGCCTGCATGTTGCGGGTGAGGAAGCTGCGCGCCTGGGGTTCCATCACCTGCAACCCGTAGTGGTTGATCAGCATGGTCTGCTGCTTGAGCCAGTCGCCCCAGCAGGTCTGGCACACTTCGGCGACGATGCGCTGGCCAATGGCGCCAGGAAAAGGCGGGCGTTCGAACCCCGCCCGGGATTGGCCGCAACGGCCGCAGGTGACGTCACTCATGGTGAGGACTCCGGAAGAGAAAGCACACGCGGCGACCACCGCGAACTCGCGCCGGTCGCGTGAGGGTGGTCGCCGCGATGAACGGTCAGGGCGCCGGTCAGTCGTGACCCGTGCGCGCGTACTGGATCCTGGCCAGCCCCACGAGCGAAAGGAGCCGGAGGTACAGCCAACCCACATCGAACTCGTACCACTTCTGCGAGAAGCGGGCGGAGTGCGGGTCAGCGTGATGATTGTTGTGCAGCTCTTCTCCGCCGAGCCAGATCGCGACCGGCGAAATGTTCCGGCTTTCGTCCTTCACCTCGAAGTTGCGGTAGCCGATGGCATGCCCAACGCCGTTCACGATGCCCGCGGCCCAGAACGGAATCCACAGCATCTGGACGGTCCACACGATGGCACCGATGAACAGGCCAAACAGGTAGACGTCGACCGCGAGCATGAGCACGATCCCGAGCCAATTGAGTGGCGTGAACAAGACGCGCTCGAGGATATCGGTGGGCGTGCCTTTTCCGTACTTCTCGAGCATGCCCGGCTGCCGCACCGCTCGGCGATAATAGAACGCACCCTTGAGCACGATGTTCCGCAGCCCCTCGATCAGCGGGGAGTGGGGATCGCCCTCGCGGTCAGCGAACGCGTGATGCTTACGATGGCACGCCACCCACTCCTTGGTCACGATCGCCGTCGTGAGCCAGAGCCAGAAGCGCATCGGGATGGCCGCGATCCCGTGCAGCGTCACCGCGCGATGGGTTTGCGCGCGATGCAGGAACAAGGTCACGCACGAGTTCGTGATGTGGCCGGCGACGACGATGAACAGGAGGGGTTTCCACCAATCGCTGGCCCAACTTCCAAAGGCTGGCATTGCACACTCCACGAGGTCCGGAACGCCGCAGCCCTTCCCGGAAATGGGGCGGGCGACGGGGGACGGGGAATCTACCGGGGCGGCCCGGGGAGAATCGACCCCGAGGGCGGGCTGATGCGAGACGGTCGGGGCCTCCCGCGGAACGATTCTCGGCGCCAAACTCTCGCGTCCGCTGAAGTCTGGAGGGGTGCGGTGACGACACTGGCTGCCATGGACTGGAACTCTCCCATGCCCCGCCAACGGCGGCGACCGGACGCCAAGGCCCGCCGTCGCCCGGGTCGCCTGCGCGCGGCCGCGGACCCTCGATGGCACTGGTTGCTTGCCGCAGCACTGTTGCTTGCCCTACTGCTCCTGGCGCGCGGTGCGGGCGCCCAAGGGCTGCGTTCGGCAGCGGCGAGTGTTTCTCTGATAGCCGTTCGCGAGGTGCCAGCGGTCCGGACCGTCCGCGACATCGAGCTTGCGGCCGTCTGGCCCGGGGAGGTCTCCTCGATCAGGGTTCGGCTGGCGGACGCTGTATCCGAGGAGCCGCTCTACGTGCGGGATCGAACGGGTCGCCTGACGCGCGTGGATCCCGTCGTCTGGGCAGAAGTCGACGATGCGCCGCTGCGTTTCCGGGCCGTCACGGCGACTCCCGATGCGCTCTCACGCACCGTCTGGCGCGTCGAGGTCCACGGCGTCGATGCACTCACCGGCGTGAGTCGTGTCACGGTGGTGCGAGTTGCCGCCGATGCACTCAGCGTCCCACCACCTTCCGCACCACGATGAGCGCGGGGGTCGCGCGGCCGTCCTTCGAGGGACGCAGCGCGGCCGGTGCGGATACGACTTCGAACTTCCCCGGGGCAAGGAAGTCGTCGAGCAGAACACGGAGGGTGAGGTCGCGCCCGGTGGGTTGGCGCACGAAGAAGCGTCCCTGGGAATCGGTGTAGACGACGTCGCTCCCGACCTCGAGCGCGGCGCCTTCGATGGGCGCTCCGGTCGTGTCCACGACGCGGCCACTCGCTACGAACGCATCAATGCGTCCGCCGCTCGGCGCCGCCGGCCCGCCGTCCATGCCGCGGTACAGAAACGTGTTGCCCTGCGCCGAGTAGTGGACGCGACCGTCGGGCGTCACGAAGCTCGAGAGCGCCAGGCTCACGCCTCGAACATGCACTCGGGCATTCACACCCATGGAGTGCACGAAGGGGTCGCCCGTGAGGTATGGCGAGTGCGCCAGCTGGTAGTCGAGGCCGATGGTGTTGAGTCCCGACGCGAGCGTCCCGCCAAACGAGATATTGCTGCGCCCCCTTTCGTGCGTGATCACCTGCAGCAGTGAGAGTCGCGGACTCAGCGTCTCCCTGAGGAGCAGCACCGGGGTGGTGCTGCGGGCCGGCCGGGGTTCCCAAACGCGCAGCAGGTATGTTTCGCCCTGGAGCCAGCCGGTCAGCTGACGGCGCGCCGTGAAATACGACGACAGGTTGGATCGGCGATCCGCTTCCGAGCGCAACCAGCCACCCGAGAAGGCGACGCCTGCGAAGCGACCGGTCGTGGTGAGTTGTGTGAGTGATGCGCGCTGGGGCAGCGCGGCAAAGCTCGAGTCCTGCCGAAAGTGCTGGCGTCCCACACCGACGGCCCAGCCATCGGCAGGCTTCCAGGTCACGAGGGCGTTGGCATGTTCGAGCTCGGTCTGGAGCGGCATGGGCCCCGACGCGCGGCGGAATCCCGCGCCCATGCCCACGAGAGCCGCCCGTACGTCGAGCCGTTCGCGCGCGACGTCGAGTCCCAGCGCGGCATAGGGCGCGTTGCTGCCGACACCTAACGTCATGCTGCCGTCGACCCCGTGGACGGGCCGCCAGCGCGCTGAGCCAAACAGACTCTGCCGATCGGTGAGGACGGCGTGACCGCTCACGCTCAGCGCGCGAGAGACATCATGTCGGACACGCGCCCATCCCATGGCGCGCACGGCGCGCTGCGCACCGAAGTAGGGCGCGGCAAGCGCATTGGCGCTGGCACCAGCAAAGATCCAGCTCTGCGTGCGCCCGCGACGCCTCTGGATCGACAGTCCCTGCGCGAACAACGATCCGCCGGTGCCGAACACGTCGGTGTCAAAGGTGAACGGCAGCAGGTCATTCCCGGCACGCAGCGTGTCGCGCCCACCGATCAGTCGTCGACCGGCGACGCCGATCCGGAGGCCGTCGAGGTAGCCGACGCCGAGCGAAGCTTCGTAGCCGTTCCCCCAGACGTTGAGCATCCCGCCGTATCCGGCAAACAGCGACGAACCACCGCCCTGCACCTGAAACACCTGCGATCGCGCGAGCGTCGGGGTGGCGGCGACGGTGAGAGCCAGCAGGATGCGGCGCATCAGTAGGCGACCGCCCGCAGGGTGAGCGTCCCGGTGTAGGTCCCCGGCACCAGCGCCGGTGCACCCGCGAGGTTGAGGCGCAGGTCCAGTTGATCCGTGCGTTGTGAGCGGTTGTTCCAGCCCAGGATCACCGGTTGCCGCACGAGGTGCAGCGTGCCGCCAGCGGACCCGCTCCCGAACACCGGGGCCTGCGTGAACGCGGTGAACGTGGGCACGCGCCCGGACACCATACGCCCCTCGACGCGCGATGACGGAATGGCGGCGCCGCCGTTCACGAGTGCCGACGAGGGCGCGGCGAAGTATCCCACGACGTCGATGAGCGTGACGAGGCTCACCAGGTTCCACTGCGTGGTGATCGACACCGGCATCGGAAACGGATTGATGCTGTTGTCGAGGATCGCGGGCATGGTCTGAGCGGCGCCCGAGGTCACGATGATCGAAAGCCAGTTGGGGCCGGATCGACTCGTGTCCGCCGTGCTGACGTTCCATGCGGCCACGCCGGAGAGGATCGGCGCCGACGAGGCGATACTCGCGACCTGAGCCGCGGAGTCCCGTGGCACGACAGCAAGCGACACGAGCAGCCCGAGCGCACGAACGGCCCACCTCGCGGCGGGCCATCGTTTCGTTGCATGCGCCCGGCGCGGCGTCATCGGGGGCCGCGTACCGGAGCCGTGGAGCGACGCGGGGTCATGGTGCTCCGGCGGGACGTCGCCGCTCCTCCACGCTGAACCCCTTGAAGCGAAGCATCACGTGATCGGGTTCGGTCTCACCGGTCCATGGCACTTCCACGCGGCGGCGACTCTGGGGAAAGAGCGGAAACCCGCCGAACGGCGTGCCCTGCTTCCCGCCGGCGCTCAGCTCCGACGCCATCACACGCCCTAACGAGTTGCTGGTGTTCTCCAGCTCGACGACCGCCGTATGGGTGGTGGTGTCGAACACGAACGAGCGCACGGAGACCGCCGCCTTTTCGAGCGGCTCCTTCTGGAGCAGGTAGACCACGTGCGGCAGCTCGATCCGCACATTGAGACCCGCGCTCGTGCGCGCGCCGGTCATGGCGCCAAGGACCATGAACCACGCCGGCAGCTGCCGGGCGCGCGCCTCGTAGCGAACGGTATACGATGCCAGCGGCGGAATGCGAAAGCTCATCGCCGACAGCTTGAGCTCGATGTTCGCACTGTCGAAGGGCACGTCCGAGAGTTCTCCCTTCTCGCTCACCGCAAACCCTCGCGGTTCGAGCACGACGGTCATCGGAAAGAGCGTCTCGTTGACCAGATCAAAGCTGCCACGGCCCTGACCCGCATACTCGATCACCGCAGGGCGCACGGTCTGCGCCTCACACGGCGACGCCGCCGCGACCAGGAAGGTCGCGGCGGCGAGGCACAGGAATCCCTCGCGACGCATGCGGGTTACTGCGTGATCGCGCGGAGGTTCAGCGTGCCGGTGTACGTACCCGGCACCGCACTCTGGCCCGTGAGGTCGATCTGCAGGTAGAGATCGTCCGTCCGGTTCGAG
Source organism: Gemmatimonadaceae bacterium (assembly GCA_020846935.1). Classification (NCBI taxonomy): domain Bacteria; kingdom Pseudomonadati; phylum Gemmatimonadota; class Gemmatimonadia; order Gemmatimonadales; family Gemmatimonadaceae; species Gemmatimonadaceae bacterium. The sequence continues at coordinate 363,827 of JADLCY010000008.1, read as the reverse complement.
TTGCGGTTGACGCCGGTGATGGCCTGCGAAAAGAGCTGCAGCGTGCCGCCGGCCACGCCGACCGTCGAGGAACCACCGGTCACCACACCACCCGTGAACGGGTTGAACGGACCGGCCACACCCACGCGACCACGCATGAGGCTCGACGTGATGTAGTTCGTGCCGTTCGCCAGCGCCTGCGAGGGCGTCGAGAAGTACCCGACGAGGACCACCGCCGAAGCCGACGGATTGATGTCCCAGGCGGTGGTGATGTTCACCGGCGTGGCGAAGTTGTTCACGGCGTTGTCCGTGAGCGCGGCCAGCGTCTGCGTGGCGCCGGAGTTGATCGTCACCGTGAGCGAGGCCGCCTTGGAGGCGTTGATGGCCACGGTCTGGTTGGTCGAGAGCAGGCCCGATTGCGCCGATGCCGCACCAGAGGCGAGGGTGATGGCGATGAGGGCAGTACCGAGCGCGCGAACGGAAGGCATGACGAAGATCCTCGAAAAGGGTTTGGTGATGGCGAGTTACTGCGTGATGGCACGCAGGTTCAGCGTGCCGGTGTACGTCCCGGGAACCGTGGTCTGGCCCACCAGGTTGAGCTGCAGGTAGAGCGCGTCCGAGCGACTCGATCGCCGGTTCGCGCCACTGATGTTCTGCGAAAAGAGCGAGAGCGTGCCACCGGCCACGCCGACCGTCGATGAGCCACCGGTGACGACGCCGCCGGTAAAGGCGTTGAACGGACCCGCGACGCCGAGTCGCCCGCGTACCAGGCTCGAGGCGATGTAGTTCGGGCCGTTGGCGAGCGCCTGCGCCGGCGTCCCGAAGTAGCCCACGAGGACGACCGCTGCCGCCGACGGATTGATGTCCCACGCCGTCGTGATGTTGACCGGCGACGCAAAGTTGTTCACCGCATTGTCCGTGATGGACGCCAGCGTTTGTGTACCACCCGATGTCACCGACACCGTGAGCGATGGCAGCTTCGTCGCGTTGATGGTCACTGTGGCCGTCGCCGAGAGCACACCGGACTGCGCGCTGGCGTTCGACGCACTGACAACCAGCAGGGCCGCGATCGCGCGGCGGAGGTAACGGGAGAAGGACATGGAGGTGGCTGAGCCTGTTGCTGGCGGTCAGTCCGTCCGCATCTGCTGGCACGGTCCTGTCCGCCTGGGTTGCCGCCGAGAGACGAACGATCCGTGCCCCCGTCACCCTCTTGAACAGCGTCCAACTCCTTGACAGGTCGACGTCTGACGCCGATTGACCGTTGCAACGTGCCACGATGCCGTGAGTTGGCGTCGATCACCGTTGTCGGTCAGATCGCGCTGTTCAGGGATGGAACACCCTGTCAATCCGACCATAACTCGTTGTCCAGCAGAGTATTCAAGTCCGCGCGCCGACCTGCCGATACTGCCGCCCTTGCGTTGGGCCACGGCCGCTGCGAGGCCGCCTCGCAGTTCGCACCGGTCGATCTGACGAATCGCGTTCCGCGACCTTGACCGAGCCGGCTTTGCGAGCGTTTGTGGTGCGAACTGTGCTCTGCATCACATCCGAGCCGCGATGCAATTCGCGCTCACCCCGGAGTTCTGCGCGTATCGCAAGAACTCGCTGACCTCGGGGCGGATGCGTTCCGGGCCGCAATGCTGACGAGCCTTCTGGCTACTCCCCCCTCCCCTCCTTCTCCCTCCCTCCGCCCAGCCTCGCTTCGCCGCCACCTCGCCTGAAGCACGACACCGCACCTCGCCCTCCGGACTCGGGGCGCGGCTCGGCACTGTAGCGACAGGGCGCCGGAGTCAGGCCTTCCTCGGCACGTTCTTCCTGCAGGATCCCACAGTAAACCCTGTACGCAAGGCGCTGTCATTCAGCCACTTACGGCGTTTGCCGAAGGCTGGGGCGTCGCTGGTATCGGGCTTGCTTCACTGTGGCTGAGCCCGCTATCCCATTGCTCACCGGATGTCAGCACGTCCGTCTTCGAGTACGCAGGATCGCCCCTACGAGATCGCAATCGTCGGGAATGACCTGATTCTGGCAGCCTTGCCGGGTCGGGCCATTCAGCTGACGCATGCGCTTCTTGCCGCGGGGTGGGATCTTGTCGTGCCGGTGAGCTGGGGTGAGGAGCTGCTCGCCGAGCATGCGCTCCGGCAACTCGAGCAGCGCGGGGCGCGAGCGACGGTGTTCTGCGCGTGCCCGCTCGTCAGGCAGCGGCTCCTCGCCGCTGGGCACGAGATCGTTCCGCACCTGATGTCGACGGTCGCGCCCCCGGTGGCGACCGCGCGCTACTTGCGGGCCCTCCAGCCCGAGGTCGCGATGCGGCTCACCTATCTCGGTGCCTGCCCCGGCGCCGAGGACGACGCGCTCGACGCGCGCATGACGCCATCGGAACTGCTCCGGCTCCTGGAGGCGCGTGGCATCTCGATTGTGCAGCAGCCCCTGGTGTTCGAGTCCACGGTACCGCCTGACCGACGGCGACACTGGTCGCTGCCGGGTGGCGCTCCATCCGAGAGCGCGATCGCCGAGCGCGGCCTGGAGGCCAGGTTCGTGGTGGTGGGACGCGATGTCGCTCTCGACATCGCCGACCACCTGCTCACCGGCACCCGCTCCCTGCTCGATCTTGCCCAAACGCTCGGCTGCGCCTGCGCGGGTTCGGTCGAAGTACACCACGTGCAGAGCAGCCGCGAGGAGGTTGCCGCGCTCGAGCCGCCGCGTTCGATGCTGCCGGTCGTCGATCCGGATCCCGCCATCTCGCTGGTGCACCCGCTCGCACGATTCGTCGCGAGCAGCGGCCGAACCCCAGCAGCGCGCGAGGTGGCCGACGCCGGCATGCGCGGAATTTCGCCACTCCGTGAGGCGGTGCGGGCGCGCGCCGAGCGCAGACGGATTGCGATCACACCAACGCACGTCGGGCCAACCGAGGCGGGCGCTGGCGCGAGTGTGAGCCAGTCCGGGCAACCCGCCCCTCGCCAGGATCGCGAGATCGCACCGCAACCGCGCAATCGATCGATGCCTGCCGCGCGGAGTCCGGGCGGGAGCAGCACCACGGGGGTGCCCATCGCGACCCGGGCCACGACGCCCATTGGTCAACCGGATCATCGAGCTGATGCCCGGGGGGGCGAGCCAACGGCGGGCGTCACCCGCACCGAGGGCGAACACGTCGTGGCGGGCGTGGCGCCGCCCGGTGGCCTCGTGACGATGCCCTCGCCGGTCGAGCCCGGAGCCGATACTGCGCCCACAGCGGCGACACCAGGACCCCAGCCGTTGGGGGCCGCGGAAACGACCCTCATCCAGGAGCCGGCGCCCGCGCTGCGCCGCACGCCTACCTATGAAATGCGCCGCATCGCCCGGACGCGATTTTCGACGCCCGGCGACGCCCCTCGCATTCCACGTGCGTACATCGCGCTCCGCGCGCGTACACGCCACGTTGGCGAACCCACCGACGAGCCGGAGTTGCCGCCCGAGTCGCCGACGGCGGTCGACCCCGTCGTCATACCGTCTTCCAACGGCGGTGGCGGATACGATGCGGCGACGGTCGCGCCACTCAGGGCTGTTGCGGACCTGATCCCGCCCGACGAGTCCCACCGTCCGCACCGTCGGCGGGGCGCGTCGCATCACCGACGCGTCGAACCGCCGATGCCGGTCGTGCCGCCGCGTTTTGGCTGGTGGTTGTTTGGCTCGGTGCTGCTCGTCGTGGCGATTTCGGTGACGCTGGCGCTGCTCCGATAAGGCTGCCTAACGCAATGCCTGCCGGAGCACGGTGCCATCCAGGGCTTCCATGGGCCTGACGCGCACCACCTCGGCCAACGTCGGCGCAATGTCGACCACGCGAACAAAGTCGGCGTAGCGTCCCGGGCGGATACCCGCCCCGGCGAAGATGATCGGCACGTGGGCGTCCTGGTAATGCGGCGACCCGTGGTTGGCCGTTTCGCCGCCTGCCCAGTACCAGAAGGGCCTGAGCACGACGACCGCGGCGACCTGGAGGTCGGGTGGGAACATGTGCTGCCAGCGACGAACAAAGACGTCCCGACGTGGATCCTCCTTGGCAATGTCGCTCCACACATCGGCGCGTAGCACGCCCGGAATCTGTGAGGCCCGCCGCACGTAGGCGCGCGCCACGGAGTCGCGGTTCACGGCCGCCCGTGCGAAGGCATCGTGGTCGAGATACAGCGTTTCGAGTTCCCAGCGGAACCCCGCGCTGTCGACGCCAGCCTCGACCACTTCGTGGCGCAGCGCGGCAGCGAGCGGTCTGAGGTCGGCGTATCCCGCCGGCTCGGTGCGGTATCGCGTCCAGTGGCCGGGCACCGGGTACGGCGTGACGCCGTGGTCGGCAGTCAGCGAGATCACAATCTTCGTCGAGTCCCTGAGCCGGTACAGCGAGTCGAGGAACTGCCCGAGATAGCGGTCGAGCCGCAGAATCTGGTCGTGGATCTCGCGCGAGTCGGGCCCGTACTTGTGCCCCACGGCATCGGTGGTGGACAGCGAGATCGCGAGCAGGTCGGTGCGTACCGGGTTCTCACCCAGCTGCCGCGCCTGGAGACCGTCGAGAGCCAGGTGCAGCAACACACTGTCCATCATCGGGAACTGGTAGAACCCCGAAGCGGCGCGCGCCGTGTCCGTGGACAGCCGGTGGGGGAACGTGTAGTCCTCGCCCTTGGCCTCCACCTCGACGCTATCGGGCTCAGCATATTCGCTCGCCGGGAGCAGCAGTTCCCACGTGTACCCGGCGTGACGCTGTGGCAGCCGACGTGCATTGAATGCCTGGACCCAGGTGGGCAACGTGTCGCCGTAATATCGACTCGTCGTCACGATGCCGTTCGTGCCGAACCAGTAGGCTTCTCCCCTCGCGCGACCGAGCGGAAGGATCGCGCCCCGATCCTTGCGAGAGATGGATAGCGCTCGCGCGAGGGGGTTGCTGAAACGCATCCAGTCGGCGAGGGTCGTACCACGAAACCTGAACGGCGACGCCGGATCGCCGCGCGCACCGGCAAGCAGCGGCATTTCCGGATCCTTCACGCCGGCCTCGTTGCCGACGATCCCGGTGGATCGTGGAAAGCGGCCCGAGAGCGTGGACGCATGCCCGGGGGCAGTCTCCGTGATCCCGTGGTCCTGGAACGCGTTCGTGAACACCGCCCCGCCCTTCAACAGCCGCGCGAGCCCCCCCGTGAACTGCGGGGCGTACACGTCAAGGTACTCGGCCTTGAGCTGATCGACGGTGAAATGCAGCACCAGCGTCGGCCGGTCCGCCAGGGGCGGTACAGGTCTCGCCACCTGGGCCCGAGCAGCACAAGCCAGGAGCGAACACGTCAGGGGGAGCACGAGCAGCAAACGCATCTGTATAGCCCGGGAAGGCGGAAGGTCCTGTGAGAAAACTGCACACCGGACCGCGTTGTTGAAGGTGGGTTGCGTCCCCCACGCCGGTCACCTGAATCAGGAGCCCCCATGTGTCGCTCGCTGTTCGTCACCGCGCTCCTCGTCGTCACCGCGATATCCGCGGGTGCTCAGGGATCTCAGCGCCAGGTCCAGCTCGTTGTTGCCGGCGGCCTCCAGGTTCCGACGGGAGGATTCGGCGACGTCCACGACCTGGGCTTGCACGCCGATGCGTCGGTGTTGTTCAACGGGTTCGGCAGCTTGCGGCTGCGCCCGGAGATCAGCTACGCTCGATTCAGGATCAAGGAGGCCCTGGGCCAACTCTCAGGTCAGCGCCTTGCCGGCGTGGGTGCTTCAGGAGGTGCCGCGCGCGACGAATACTCCGGTGCGCTGTCCACGCTGCTCGGCGGGTTCGCGAACCTCGAGCTGGGACTGGGGTCCGGCGGCTTCCAGCCCTACGTGCTGGCGGGAATCGGCGCGGTCTCGTTCAAGACCGACAAGTCGCTGGATGCGCTCGAGGCGAGCGACGTGAAGGCGTCGGTGAACCTGGGAGCTGGCGTGCGATTCAGACTGGGCGGGATCGGCGGGATGATCGAGGCACGGCTCAACAACGTGCCGGCCGGTGACAACACCCGCGCGTACTTCAAGGACGTGCGTTCGATCCCGGTGACCTTTGGCCTGGTGTTCTGACGCCTAACGAAAGACCGCGATGGCGTCGAGCGGCTTGCGCGTGATGTCGGGAACCCGCGCCGCCGGCGCGGGGTGCCCCACCGGCAGGATCAGATAGGCACGCTCATTGGATGGCCGCTGCAGCAGCTCGGCGAGGAAATGCATCGGGTTGGGTGTGTGGGTGAGCGTGACCAGGCCCATCCGATGGACGGCGGCGATGAAGAACCCGACCGCGATACCCACGGACTCGTTCGTGTAGTAGTGCGTCGTGCGCTCACCGGATGCGTCGGTCCCGTGGGCCTGGCGAAACACCACGACGAGCCACGGCGCATCGGTGAGATGCGCTTTGACCTCGTCGGTGCCAAGCGGCGCGAGAGCGGCGAGCCAGTCGGCCGGCGCGCGCCCGTGGTAGAACTCGTGCTCCTCGCGTTCCGCCGCTTCGCGGATCTGCGCCTTGATCGCCGGGTCGGAGACGGCGACAAAGGTCCACGGCTGCTGGTGCGCACCGCTCGGGGCCGTGCCCGCCGTGCGAATCGCGAACTCGATGGCCTCGCGCGGAACCGGATCGCTGGAGAAATGCCGCGTCGTGCGGCGGCGGTCCATGTCCGCGTGGAAGGCCCGTGCGCGTTCGAGCATATCCGCGTCTGTCACGCGGCGATGTTCGAGAGGAACGAAACGAGGAGCGTCGGTCATCGAGGGCGAGAAAGTGGGCGGCGCAAAGTTAGCGCTCCCTGCCTTCCCCCGCCCCGACGCTACGAGGCGACCAGTGCGGTCTCCAGGACGTGCACGCCGCGACGCAGGTCCGCGTCTCCGATGATGAGCGGCGGGAGCAGCCGGATCGTGTGCTCACCGGCGGACACGAGGAGCAGACCGAGGTCGCGTGCGCGCGCCACGATCTCGGCAGCGGGTTCAGTGACGTCGATCCCCATCATCAGGCCCACACCACGGATGGCGCGAATGCGGCCGGTACGCGCGGCAACCTGCTCGAGTTCCTCGCGAAGGATGTCTCCAAGGGCGCGCACGTGCGCGAGGAGCGCCGGATCCGACAAGCGATCGACCACATACGACGCCACCGTCGCCACGAACGGTCCACCGCCGAAGGTCGTGCCGTGATCGCCGGGCTGCATCGCACTCGCCACGGCCTCGGACACCAGGATCGCCCCCATCGGCAACCCCCCGGCCAGCGGCTTGGCGAGCGTCATGAGGTCGGGCACGACCTGAAGCCCTTCGTAGGCGAACACGCGTCCCGTCCGACCGAGTCCGCACTGGATCTCGTCGAAGATGAGCGCAATCCGGCGTTGCTGAGTGAGCTCACGAACGCGACGCACGAAGGCCTGGTCGAGCACACGCATGCCGCCCTCGCCCTGGATCGGCTCGAGGATCACCGCGGCGACCGTTTCGGCGTTCAGCGCGACCTCGAGATCGTCGAGATCCCGTTCGATGATGGAGATCCCGCCGGCCAGCGGGCGGAACGGCATGCGATAGTTTGGGCGATCGGTGGCCGCGAGCGTCCCGAAGAGTCGCCCGTGGAACGCACCACGCACCGCGATGATCTCGTGCTTGGCGGGCCCTCCGATGCCGCGGGCCCATCGCCGAGCGATCTTGAAGGCGCCCTCGTTCGCCTCCGCTCCGGAGTTGCAGAAGAAGACGCGCTCCGCAAAGGACAGGCGCACGAGCTTGTCCGCGAGCTGTTCGCCCGGCGACGTCCGGAAGAGGTTCGACGTATGGATCAAGCCGTCCGCCGCCTGATGCATGACACGTTGCAGGCCGGGATCGCCGTAGCCAAGCGCGTTGACCGCGATCCCGCTGGTGAAGTCCAGGTAGCGGCGTCCGTCGGCGTCGATCAGCTCCACGCCGGTACCGCCGACGAATTCCATCGGCGCTCGCTTGTACACGGGAAGCAGCGAGGGCGTGATCGCGGTCGACACGGGCGGAGTCATGGTGGCCATGGCGGTCTGGCGTTCGAAGAGATGCTACGGTGAGACGGCGCCCGTTGGGGCGACGACGATGCTGGTGCCGATCGTGAGGTCCGCGATGGCCGGGATGCCGCCGATGCGCACGCGGAGCGCACCGAGTTCGAGCGACCGCAGCGCGGCTTCGAGTTTGGCGATCATTCCGCCTCGCGCGACCCCGCTCTGAATGAGGGCAGCGGCCTCACTGGGATCGAGGCGGGCGATGAGGTCTCCGCGGTCGTCGAGCACGCCGGGCACGTCAGCGACGAGCAGCAGTTCCGCCGCGTTGAGCGCCGCGGCGATGGCGGCGGCCGCGTCATCACCGTTGACGTTGCAGCCTCCGCCGCCTTTCTCGAAACGACCCACGGGCGAAATCACGGGAACGAACCCGCGGTCCATGAGCGCCTCGAGCGCCGCCGGGCGCACACGTGACGGCGTGCCCACGACCCCGAGGGATCCGCCACCAAACTCGACGCAGCGCAAAATGTCGCCGTCTTCGCCGGACAGGCCCACCGCATCGACGCCGGCATCGGTGAACTGCGAGACCAGGCGCTTGTTCACGGTCCCCGAGAGCACCATGCGGACGACACCCAGTTCCTCGGGCGTGGTGGCGCGGCGACCGTTGACGAAACGCGGCGCCTGACCAAGCGCGCGTTGCAGCTCGCTCACTTCGTCGCCTCCCCCGTGCACCACGCACAACCGTCCCCCGCGCTGCGCCGCCGCGATTGCGGCCGGCAGCGACGGATCGCCCTGGGCACGACCGCCGATCTTGACGACGCGGGTCATCGGGGCAGACCGGCCGCTTCGGCGAACCCAAAGGATACGTTGGCGTTCTGGATGGCCTGGCCCGCAGCGCCCTTTACCAGGTTGTCGATGGCCGAGAGCAGGATGAGCGTGGGAACGCGCTGCCCGGCGGCCTTGCGTACCGTGAGTCGAACCACGTTGCGATGCACCACGTCCCGCAGGGCAGGGAGGTGAGGCGTGACTTCCACAAACGGTTCTCCGGCAAAGTGCTCGTCCAAGATCCGGAGTGGATCAGGAAGCTCCTCGGTGAGCTGGACGGTGACGGTGGCCAGGATGCCGCGTGCCACGGGGAGCAGGTGCGGCGTGAACAGGAGGTCGACGTCCGACCCGAAGCTGGCGACCAGCGCGCGCATTTCCGGAAGGTGGCGATGCTCGTTCCCGACCGCGTACGCACGGAAGTTCTCCGTGACTTCAGCGAACAACAGCTCTGGCTTTGGCGAGTTGCCGGCTCCGGTGACGCCGCTCGCCGCATCAACGACGATCGCCGACCCAGGACGCACGAGATCGCGGGCGAGAAGTGGAACCAGCGACAGCAACACGGCGGTCGGATAGCACCCCGGGTTGGCGATCACCTCGGCGCCTCGCAGGGCGTCGCGTGCGACCTCGGTGAGCCCGTACGGCACCTTGAGCGTGGTGTGGCCGGGTCGCAGGTCGCTGGAGAGGTCCACGGCGCGCGCGCCGTGTTCCTGGGCGCGCTCGACCCAGGTCGCCGAGGCCCCGTGGGGCAGGGCGCTGAAGACGAGTTCCGCGTCGCGCAACGGGGCGTCATCGGTCGCAATGAAGCGAACCTCGCGGCCTCCGAGGAACGCATGTTCCCCACGCTGGGCGTTGGCGGTCGCAAAGGCCAACTCGAAGTGGGGATGGCCGGCGAGGATCGCGCAGAGCTCACGCCCGGCGTACCCGCTGGCCCCGAAGACGCCTACGGGGATCTTATGCACACATAATGCATATTGTTGCATGCTCCCCGTGTCAAGACGCCATTGGGCCCTTACCCGTTGCCGGTGGCTCGGCTGGCCGGGCTTCTCGGGCTGGCGTATTGTCACGCACCTGGCGTCCGCACGCGCGGCGCGTCGGTGTGCCGACCGGCCCGCGGTCGAACGCCACGCGACAATTCGTCCCGCCACACTGCTTGTGAACAAACGCGAACGCCATCACGCCATCCGCGAGATCATCGGCGCGAGGACCGTCGGCTCCCAGGAAGACCTCCGGCTACGCCTGCAGGAGGCCGGTTGGGAGGTGACACAGTCCACGCTGTCGCGCGACCTGCGAGAGATGCGAGTGGCTCGCATGCCGACCCCGGACGGGCCGCGCTACGTTTCACCCGAGACGCTGGGCGAGTCTGACGATCGCACGCTCATCGAGGAAGTGCTGCCGCAGTTCTTCTCCTCGATCGACGGCGTCTCGGAACTGCTGGTCCTCAAGACGATCTACGGAGGCGCGCAGCCCGTGGCCGAGGCGATTGACGACGCGGGCTGGAAGGAAGTGGTCGGAACGATCGGCGGAGAGAACACCATCCTGATCGTGTGCCGCTCGGCGGCCGCTCGCGAGACCGTCGAAAAACGACTGCTCAAGGTCGCCGAAGGCTGAAGCCCTCGTGGGTTGACTCACCAGCCTCAGGGCTGGTAAATTATGCAGCTTGAGTGAATACATTCCCACGTGGAGCATAGCCATGCAGAAGATTGCGCTCGCCTACTCCGGCGGGCTTGATACCTCCGTCATCGTCCCCTGGCTCAAGGAGCACTATCCCGGCGCCAAGGTCATCTGTGTCGCCGCGGACGTTGGACAGGGTGAGGAGGAGCTGCGCGGGGTCCGCGAGAAGGCTCTCGCCTCGGGCGCCGACGACTGCCACGTGGAGGACATGCGCCGCGAGTTCGTGGAGGACTTCGTCTACCCCACCCTCCGCGCTGGCGCGATCTACAACCGCAAGTACCTCCTGGGGACCTCGATAGCCCGGCCGATCATCGCCAAGCGACAGGTCGACGTGGCACTCGCCGTGGGCGCCGACGCGCTGTCGCACGGCTGCACGGGCAAGGGGAACGATCAGGTGCGTTTTGAGCTCACCTACATGACGTTTGCGCCACACCTGCCGGTGATCGCCCCGTGGCGCGAGGCGGCATGGAAGATTCGTTCGCGCGAAGACGCCCTCGCGTACGCCGCCGCGCACAACGTGCCTGTTTCGGCGAGTACGAAGAAGATCTACTCGCGCGACCGCAACCTGTGGCACATCTCGCACGAGGGCGGCGTGCTGGAAGATCCCGGTCAGGCACCACCCAAGGACCTCTTCCTGCTCACGACCGACCCGGCCGACGCGCCCGACACGCCCGAAGCCGTGACCATCGGGTTCGAGCAGGGCACGCCCGTGTCGGTGAACGGCGAGGCGCTCGATCCGGTGGCCCTGGTCTCGACGCTCAACACCATCGCCGGTCGTCACGGCGTAGGTCGCGCCGACATCGTCGAGGATCGACTGATCGGCATGAAGTCGCGTGGGGTATACGAGACACCGGGTGGCACGTTGCTCTACACGGCGCTCTCGGAACTCGAGATGCTCGTGCTCGATCGTCGCACCATCGCCGCCAAGGACGCCATCTCACCGCGTTATGCAGACCTCGTCTACGAGGGCCGCTGGTGGACGACCGAGAAGAAGGCGTACGACGCCTTCATCGACGTGGTGCAGGGACGGGTGACGGGCACGGTCGGGCTGTCGCTCTTCAAGGGTGCGGTGTCCATCACGTCCCGCCAGAGCGACCACGCCCTCTACGATGAGGCGTTTGTCACGTTCGGCGAGGATGACGTGTACCAGCAGAGCGATGCGGCCGGTTTTATCCGACTGTACGGCCTGCCGCAGCGCGTGCGCGCGCTCAAGGACCGCAAGCTTATCGCCGAAGGCAAGCTGGAGTCGCCCACGGAATCTTCTCTCGAACTCGCCTAACCGGACGCGCACGTGACTGAACCCACCTCCGCGGGAGTGCCCGCCACTCCCGCGGCGGGCACGCACCGGCTCTGGGGCGGGCGCTTTGGCGCGCAGACGGCCGCAGCGCTCGACGCGGTGAACCGATCGATCGGCACCGACCTTCGGCTCTGGCCGCACGACGTGCACTTATCGCAGGCGTGGGCCAGAGGGCTCGTCGTCGCAGGAGTGCTGTCGACCGAAGAGGCGGAGCGCATCGTGGCGGGCCTCGACACCGTCGCGGAGCGCATCTGGGCCGGCGCACAGCCGGATCCGTCGGACGAAGACGTCCACACGATGGTCGACCGCATGTTGCACGATGCCGTGGGCGAGGTCGCCTCGCGCCTCCACACGGGTCGCTCGCGCAATGATCAGGTGGCCACGGGAACGCGCATGTGGGTCATCGAGGCCTGCGCGTCCCTCGATGCGTCGATTCGCGCCGTACAGGACGTGCTGCTCGAACAGGCCGAGCAACTTGGTGACGCGATCATGCCGGCCTACACCCACCTGCAGCGGGCGCAGCCCGTGCTGGCGGCGCACTGGGTGCTGGCGCACTTCTGGCCACTGGCGCGCGATCGCGAGCGTGTCGCTCGGGTCGCACACTCGGCGTCGTCGCTCCCGCTCGGCTCCGGGGCGATCGCGGGATGCGCCTTCCCGGTGCCGCGTCACGACCTGCGGGAAGCGCTGGCCTTCGACCGGTTGACGCAGAACTCGATCGACGCGGTGGCTGATCGTGACTTCGTGGCCGAGGCGTTGTTCGCGATCGCCATGATCGGCGCGCACGTCTCGCGCATCGCCGAGGACTTCATCCTGCTCGGCACGAGCGAGTTTGGGTTCGTGAAGTTTGGCGACACGTTCACGACCGGGTCGAGCATGATGCCGCAGAAGCGCAATCCAGACGCGTTGGAGATCGCGCGCGGAAGCGGCGCGCGGTTCCTTGGCGACCTCGTTGCACTGCTCGGGACCATCAAGGGCCTGCCGAGCGGTTACAACAAGGATCTGCAAGACGACAAGCGCGCGCTCTTTGGTGCGTTCGATGCGGTGCAGCTGGTGCTCCCGGGCGTGGCAGGCACCATCGCCGAGGTGCGGTGGCAGCGCGAGCGCATGCGCGACGCCGTGTCGAGCGTGATGATGGCGACGGACCTGGCCGACTACCTCGTGGACCGCGGTGTCGCGTTTCGCGAAGCGCACAAGGCCGTCGGGTCGATCGTGCGCGAGGCCGAGGTCAGCGGACAGGAACTGCATGCCCTCCCGCTGTCCGTCTTTTCGTCAGCACACGCGAAGTTCGGGCACGACGTGCTCGAGGCGCTTTCGCCGGAGAAATCCCTGGCGCGCCGCAACGTGGATGGCGGGACCGGACCTGCTGCGGTGCTGCGTCAACTGGAGCAGGCGCGCGCGTCGCTCCACGCGGAGAGCTAGTGTGACGTCCCGGAGATTTGCTTTGTAAGTCGTTCGACTTTGGCCAAGAGGCTGTCGCTGGACGCGGTCCAGCGGAAGGGGCGCGCCGTGGTGTTGTAGTGGGCGACAAACTGCTCGATGCGCGCCACCAGCTCGCGCACGTGCTTGAACGAGCCGCGGCGGATGGCGCGCTGCGTGATCAGGCCAAACCAGCGCTCGACCTGGTTCAGCCAGGAGCTGTAGGTCGGGGTGAAGTGGAGGTGGAAGCGGGGGCGGCGGGCCAGCCACGCCTTGACCTTGCGATGCTTGTGCGTGCCGTAGTTGTCGACGATGAGATGGACGTCGAGGTCGGCCGGGACCTCGCGTTCGATCGTCGCCAAAAGGGCCAGGAACTCCTGGTGCCGGTTGCGCGGCTTGCACGCGGTCAGCACCTCGCCCGTCGCGACGTCGAACGCCGCGAAGAGCGTCGTCGTGCCGTGGCGCGTGTAGTCGTGGGTGTAGCCTTCGACGTAGCCCAGCCCGAGGGGGGAGATTCGGCTGGGTGCGTTCCAGCGCCTGAATCTGGCTCTTCTCATCCACACAGAGCACGAGGGCGTGGTCCGGGGGATTCAGATGCAGCCCGACAATGTCGCGGACCTTCTCCACGAAGAACGGGTCCGGCGAGAGCTTGAAGGTGCGGGCCCGATGGGGCTGGACCCCAAACAACGCGAAGTAGCGCTGGGGTGACGCCCATGGCGGCGGCGATCGTGGTATTCGCGTCGCCCGCCGCGGAGCGGAGGATGATCTGCGCCCGGCGGACGAGACTATGCGCCAGGGCGCGCGACTTGGCGAGGGCGGTCCGCTGGGCTCGGTGGCGCTGAGGGTCAAGTCAAAGGCCTTCGGGCGACCGGTGCGCACGCGCATACCTCTCGTGAGATGACGAGAGAAGATAGCGCTAACCCATTCTATCAACACTCATGACATGCACCAACTAAGGCGGGCTCGACAAGTGACGACTAGTAGATCTATGAGGGTCCAGATCAGGCGTAGCTGATGAGACTCCAAAGCCCCCTTTCTCGACCTGGGCCTGCCCAGGTGTTCATGGAGCTGGGGCTGGTATCCACACTACAGGAGGGGGAGACATGGGCTCAGGACGTTGTCCGCGCAATTCCGCTGCCGAGTACGTCAGTCGTTGCATCACTCGGGGGGCGCTCGGTCTACTGGTGACACTGACGATCTCCTGCCGCGACGAAGTTCCATCCGAACCCACTGCACGCAGTGTGTCATCTTCGGTCAACGCTGCCGCAGTTCAAGGAGAAGTACCTTCGGGCGAGACAGTCTTTGCTGAGCTTTCGCAGAAGGTGCCGTCCGCGTCCGGTTTCTTCTTCGATACCCAAGGGCGCATCGTCGTGAACGTGGCCGATCCTAACGATGGCCCCAGCGCCGTTCTCGCGGTACGTGCTCTGATCGATCGTCGCGTGATTGCGGTGCCCACTGGGACGACAGTGCCCGTCCTCTGGCGCCAAGTGAAATACAACTTCGCGCAGCTCTCCCGGTGGCGTGATCTGGTGTTCGACAGCGTTTTCACGAGCGGGCCAGGCATCGAGAGCCTCGATCTTGACGAGAAGAACAACGTCATTCGCATTGGCGCACAGTCGAGTCGAGTGGCATCAGCAGAGGGCACTGCACGCAGCCTGCTAGCCCGCACCGGAGGCGACCCCAGCGCGCTCGTGGTCGTAGCCGACGCGGGCCTGCGACCGTCGTTCCTTCCATCGATCGGCTATTTCACGTGGACTACTCTAACTGCGAATGCAGACACAGTGGTTGGGGGCCTCGCCATCGGTCAGAATAGTCCGGGATGGACGTGCACGATCGGATTCACTGCCGAGCATCCAACATGGGGTCAGGGGTTCGTAACGGCCTCCCACTGTACCTCAGACATCTGGAACGTCGACGGAAGGGTGGCCAATCAGGCATGGGGAGGGACACTCGCGGGTACCGAAGTAGCCGATCCTGGGCCCTGGAATTGCGGGGTGCTCCACCTGTGTCGGCGTAGCGATGCGGCGCTGTTCCAGCGCGGTGCAGGCAAACCTCTCGTGCGCGGTCTCGTCGCGCGGCCGAGCGGCATCGGCCAGACTGGGGTGAACCCGAGCGACCCATACTTCGTCGTTGTTGGTACCTCCAACGGCTTCATGGGACAGCAGGTGTACAAGCTCGGCTATTGGACGGGATGGACGAGCGGCACGGTTAGCTACACATGTCAGGATCGCAACCTGACTGGTATCTGGCCACCGGGGAACATAAGAACCGTGAGATGCACGAATGAGTCGACGAACGCAGATCATGGCGGCGACAGCGGCGGTTCCATCGTACTGCCGGTCGGTGGGCCCTATGTGTTTCTTGCTGGAACCACGGTGGGACCAGCACTCAACGGTGCAGGCACCGGCTGGTCGACAATTAGCCAGATCCAGCTCGATTTCGGCAATACCCTAAACGTCACGCGCGCGACGACGTTAGGCGCGCCCACGACGAGCGGTAGCCTTGTGGGCAGCAATCCGCGCATAAGCTGGCCTGCCGTCGCGAACGCAAGCCGGTATCATGTCTACTCCAGCACTTCCAGCGGTGGCGGAGCGTACACCTACCTGACAGAAACGGCTTCCACGACGTTTACCGACGGCTCCTATACCGTGATGGCGACATCGTCGTCGCCGCCGCCGGCTCCTTGGGTTGCGTATTACGTCGTCGCGAGTGCCCCAGGCGCATTCTCGCCAAATGGCAACACGGTGTACTTCCAGCGGCCTGCCGCGATCACCGCGACCATTGAAGGTCAGTTTGAGGTCCGGCCGAATGAAGGCTGTTACTGGACTGCCTCCGCTTCCGGAGGAACTGGCTCGTACACCTACCAGTGGACGATCAACGGTCAGGCGACCGGAGGGAACTCGTCTCAGCTCCTATACACCAACACGGGGTCATCATTCACGGTCGGAGTCACAGTCACGGATGGATCGAGCACGCCAAGTGTTGACTCTCGGGCCGTTTCGGTATCGTCCGGGAATCCGACATGTGGCTTCTAACCCGGAGATGCTAGCATGCGCGGTCTGTTGATTGTTGTGATGGGGGCAGGTGGGATCGCATTCTCACTGTCACCCAGCTCATCTGCTGCCCAGCAAAGTACGCCTCGTACCCTGCTTGTAGCTGGCGTGACTGTAGGCGGCGTCCGCACTTCCCACCCGGAAGGCGGCATCGGAACGGTTGGCCTCGTGTTGGGTGTAGAGCGCCACATAGCGACGACATTCTCGTTACGTACACTTGCGTCGCTGACCCGAGGGGTCTTCCTCGTCGACGGCATTGACCTGTGTCATCCGACCGGCAACGGTTGCCTACCCGATGGCGTGTTTCCCTCTTGGATGAGCGGCCTAGCGTTGGAAGGAAGTGTGGCTCCACGAGTAGGCTGGCCGATTCGCTTTGTCGGGGGGCTGGGAGCAATCGTTGCTTCCGATCCGCGGGTGAACCAACGAAGAAAAGTCCGAGTGGACGAGAGCGCGGCAGTCCGAGCCACTTGGCGGGCAGGTGTGGAAATACCTCTTGGCTCGGCTTCAAGGGCACCATTCGTACAACTCACGCGAACCGGGTTCACAGAACGTGCCTTCTCGGCGTCTAGCGTCGACGCTATTACGGTCTCTTTTCGGCGTTAGCACGTTCCATGCGAGGCGGTGCGGTCATGACAGAAGGGCGCAGCATTTCTGCTGCGCCCTTGGTTCATAGAAGCCGTTGTTCGGCGAACGACACATGCCTACCGCTGGCGACGATCACGTGATCGAGAAGCGGAATGCCGATCATCTCACCGCTGGAAACGAGCTGCCGGGTGATCACGCTATCATCCGGCGAAGGCATCGGGTCTCCACTCGGATGGTTGTGCACGGCGACGATGGACATGGCGTTCGCGTGAAGGGCCGCCCTGAACACTTCGCGTGGGTGAACCAGAGCGCTGATCAGGATGCCTCTCGTTATCACGATGGGCGCGCCCTTCATCGCGCGCGTCTGGGCATCCAGCGCGAGAATCCAGAACGCCTCAACCACCTCCCGGGCCGCGTACGGCAGCATGAAGCGGTAGATGGCGCCTGCGCTCGTCACTTGTGGCTCTCGCCCTGGGTAGTCGGCGGGGGCCACGAACCCACCCTCGCGGACGAGCCTGAGTGTTGCGATACGGCGTCCCTTGGTGCCTCCGTCATAGCGGCTTCACCCCGGGTAACGTGCTGAAAGGACAGGGCTCAAAATAGAGATCGCGCTCGATCGGTAGACGCAGGTGGCCGCGAGCGGCTTGGAGGTCCGAGAGGAGGAAATACCCCCACTCGGATTCCATGCCGATGACGTAGCCAAAGGACCTGAAGTCGCCATCCTCCTCCTGACCTTCCGTCACGAACCACGTCCAGTTGGAATCCGGCGTGAAGAACTTGATGTGTACAATCGGGTCGGACCCCCGCGCGACGCCGACGCGCCGCCCTCCGAGATGATGGGCGGCTCCAACAACTGGAGTACCTGGACGTCTCTCGCGTTCCCCTACGCCGGAACCCGCGAAATCCGCGCGACATGCATGGCAGGCGCCTGACGGTTCGCGACGACGGGCATCGGCACTGTGGAGCTGATGGTCTCAGTCCACCCGAACCCGCGCCCGTCGAGCGGCGCCCTTGGAGCCCCCATGCGCACCCAGATGCTCGTTTCCCTTGGATTGCTGTTGGCGTGTCAGCCTGCAGATCAGCAGCCGGCTGACCAGCCCGGTGCCGCGCCCGCTGTGCTCGCGGGCCAATCGGGCGTGAAGGACGACGCTTCCGAGAAGGATGTGGTGAAGATCGCCGTCGGTTCACCCGACCACACCACGCTGGTCAAAGCGGTCCAGGCCGCCGGTCTCGTCGATGCGCTCTCGAACGCCGGCCCGTTCACGGTGTTTGCCCCCACCAACGCCGCGTTCGATCGACTGCCGGCGGGCACGCTCGATGAGCTGCTCAAACCGGCGAATGCGGACAAGTTGCGGGGCATCCTGCAGCATCACGTCACGGTGTCCGCGTTCCAGATCGATCAGCTGACCGACGGTCTCGAACTCGGCATGGCCGACGGCGGCCGTGTGACGATCACCCACAAGGGCAGCGACGTGTACGTGGGCGAAGCGAAGATCGTGGGCTCTGTTCGCGGATCGAACGGGATGGTCCACGTGATCGATGGCGTCGTCTTGCCCGCCAAATAGAGGCTTGCCGGGGTGCCCGCGGACTCAGTGCGCCGGGCACCCCGTCACATCGTAGTACGACATCAGCCCGCCTTCCCTGAACTGCCGCACGTGCCGGTCGATGGGGCAGAGCAGGGTGACCGAGCGTGGCCCGGGAGTGCCTGGCGAATAGCCATACCCCATGTTGAAGATCGCCCGGATGAACGTGCTCTGTGGCGTCGTGGGGAACGTCGCGACGTTCTCGAAGAACCGCCGCCAGTTGACATCGGATTGAAAGAGGTATTGCTCGACGTTCGACGTGTACATGGCGGTAATCGTCGCGTCGTGCGCACGGACCCATTGGCCCACGGCGCGCAGCGCGCTGGGACCGGCAAAGTCACCGGTCACCGGGATGATCAGGTTACGCGTCTCGAGGTCCTGGATGAAGCGATAGTTCTCTTCGGTGGCGAGGTAGCCGCGGGCCACGCCGTTGGCGTCGGTTTCCATGACCAGCGATCCATAGCTCGGCATGTAGCGCCGACCGCCCCAGCCGCCACGTCCTGTTCCAAAGTTGTAGGTCAGCTCGGGCCCGGCGCCGAAGAACGCCGTGTAGACGTACTCGATGCCGGAAAACTCCTCGTCGGTGAGCGGCAGGGCACGCGTCCTGGTGAGGTGGTCCCGGATCTCGCGCAGCGACCGCTGGTAGAGCAGGGAGTCGGCAGCAACAGTCGCGTAGGCTGTGATCAGCGCCTCGATCGACATGGTGGTGTCGAGACCGGCCGGCCTCGGTCGGGCAAAGATGCGCGAGAGGAAATCGGCGCGCGTGGGACTGAGTTCGAACAGCGCCTTGTAGAACAGGTGCTGCATCACATTCAGCCGTCGAATGTCGACGATGAACGCAATGCGCGGACGCATGGCCGCGATGTAGGTGAAGTTCTGATCCGGCCCGACGCCCAGGTAGACGCCGTTTCGCGGTGTCCCGGCGACGAGCTCAGGGATCGGGTGCTGCATCGTCACCTCATTCCCGACCAGGTTGTCTGAACGGAAATAGCCGGCCGGCTCGGACAACTCGGCGCTCAGGGCCCAGAAGGCGCTGTCGGACAGGCGATCCGGGATGGGCCGGTGGGCGGGTGGCGCCGTGGTTGCACTGGCGGCGAGAACGCCCACGACGGCGAGAGTGCCGACGGCGAGGCGTGCCGCCTCGACTCGCTGGGTGATCGAGTCCCACGGGGCGAGCCTACGGCTCCACTGGCTCCAACGCACTCGTGCACGCATCGCGCCTCCTCGCGGCACCTGGCCGAACTCGGACGAGAACGGCCAGAACAACCACTCGTGCGAGCACGTTGGCGCGGACGACCGGAATCGGCAAGATGAGCCGGGTGATCGAGTGGGCGTGGAGTTGGGTCCGCGTGCTACCGCGGCCTGGTCCAGATCATGACCAGACCGCAGAACCCGTCGCGACCCATGCTCGCGTACTGCGCGGGGAGCGTGGCTGGTCCGGCGTAGATCTCGATGCCGTACACCTCGTTTCGGTCGATTGTGGTGAGATCGAACCCCCATTCTTTCGCGCTTCCGTCCACGACGATCCTGAGGGTGCATAGGACGCGTTCCATGGTTCCTGCCTGGCGCCCCTGTGCTCGCTGCGTGGCCGTCGGACGGTCCTGATTGAGTCGGAGGACTGCCCCACGCGAGGAGACGGGAAGCAGGACGCCACCGCTGTCGACGAGTTCGATGCCGAGGATTCCTCGGCGCAACAAGTCCGTGAGGCGGCTGTGCGGCGATCGCTCGATGTCCGCGGGGCCGATGAACGAGGCGCCTCCGGCCCGGCGCGCGCGACGTTGCTCGAACTCCATCATCATCGCATTGCGCCGTGCATCGGGGTGCTCCACGCGGAGCGCAGCCAGTGGCTGCGCGTTGCGCGCGAGCGCGATCGTCACGACGCCTGCGGCCCACGCCCCATCGCTCAGGCGCGTGGTGTCCGGTGCATAGCCGAGGCGCGTCGTCACGAGGGTTCTCGCGGTCGAACGCAGGGCAATCGCCGCCATGCCACGTTCATCCGTGACGGTACGCACGAGCGAATCCTGCAGGGAGCGCACGCGCGCGCCTTCGAGGGGGCCCAGGCTCGTCGCATCACGAACGTCGACCCACACGACTTGCGAGGTATCGCCGGCCGCCAGCGCGCGAAGTCCGAAGGTCGCCGCAGCGTTCAACACACCAGACACGATGAACAGGCGGAGATTCTGACGCCACGGATGGCGCCAAGGGGCTGCACCGTCGATCGCCTCATCCATGTCCTTGAGATCGTCCGGGGATACCATCGAGGGCGGGGCAACCTGCTTCCTCTCGAGCATCGCAGCCGCTACTCGCAATCCCCTGCGGCAGCTCCCTCTCATCCTGAGGATCCGCGTCGGGGCACTCCCGAGGTTGCGCAGCCGCGGGGGTCGCGCACGCCCTGCGGCACCAATGTTGGCGGGGTCGGACCGAGGCAAACCGGCTCGCAGGAGGCAAGCTCCACCGCGATATCGATGGTGCACGGCGCGGACTCCGTATGGATTGGCTAAGACTCAGACCCGTCATGCACCTCACTGCGCGTCGTAGCGAATTGGCGGACGCGTAGCCTTGGGTCGTGGCTGCAAGACATATGGTACTTCCCGCATTGATGCCGGCAAGCGCCGCGACAACTCGCCGCCATCGCAACACAAATCCAGGCGGGGAAGACAACTCTCCCTAAAACGCCTACGCAGGGTGCGGGGCGAGACACCGAGTTCCCCAGAGCCTCCCTTTACGCGCTGTCCATTTGCCATACGGCCGAGTGCGTCTGGAAGCGAGCCCGTGTCCCCGCACGACCCGCCCGCGAGTCGAGGCGCCGACACGGACTCGGTAGTGACGGGCCGATGCTGCGGAGCATATCTGACGGCGCCGCTCAGACATCCCCGATCCTTGCGGACCGACGCGCCACCAACGTGACGGCGGCCATGTCCGCCGTCACGTTGGTGGTGGTGGCGAACATGTCCGGGATTACGTCCACCGCGAACAGGAGCGCGATCCCCTCCACCGGGATGCCGCTGTGCGCAAGCAACGGTGTGATGAGCAGCAGCCAGCCGTGCGGAATGCCGGGCACGCTGAAGCTGGACAACATCGCCGTGAGGGCAACGGAGACCCGGGCCGATGCCGGCAGGTCGACGCCGTACAGCTTTGCCAGGAAGATCGTGGCCACGGTCCAGACGACCGGTGCCGTGACTTTGAAGACGCTGACGGCCAGCGGCAGGCAGACGCTGCTCACATCCTTGGGAAGCTTCAGGCGCTGCTCGGCGCCTTCCACAAGCGCGGGCAGCGAGGCGAGGGAAGAGCTGGTGCTCACCGCCACGGCCTGCGCGGGCAGGACCGCGCGCGCGAAGTCCCGCATCGACACGCGTGCACCGATCGCCACGATCGGGTACAGCAGCAGCAGCAGCGTGGTGCACGCGATGGCCATCGCCACCACGTAGTAGGTGAGGGCGCCAGCCGCCTCGAGCCCTGCGCGTGAAACCAGCGGCAACATGAGTGCGAACACGCCAACGGGCGCCGCGGAGATGATCCAGCGCACCACGACGAGCGTCGCATCGCGTACCGCACGAAAGAACCCGAGGACCGGCGCCCGCGTATCGTCGTCCAGCTTGAGGAGGGCAAAGCCGAACGCAATGGAAAACAGCACGAGCGGGAGCATGGCGCCATCGGCGGCAGCTTTCACCGGATTCACCGGGACCAGGTTCACGAGGAACTGCGAGAACGTCGGCACACTGCGCGCGGCTTCGCTCACCTCGCGGGCGCCCTGCAGGGCGTTGGCGCGCAAGGTGGCGCTGGTGACCGGATCGATCTCGAGCCAGGTGAAGAGCAGCGGGACGTACACGAGGCCCACGAACAGCGACACCGTCAGCAGCCCGGCGAAGGTCAGGAGTGATCGCAGCCCCACACCACGCACGGTGCGCGCGTCCGCCGTCGTGCTCACTCCGGTGACCAGCAGCGACACGACGAGCGGAACGACCGTCATGCGAATCGCATTCACCCAGAGCGTGCCGATGGTGTCGGCGGCAGCGAGCATCTGGGTGAACGGCGCGTTCGCGGCGATCGGCTGGATCGCCAGGCCAACGACGAGACCGACGACCAGCGCCAGGAGAACCTTGGTGGTGAGCGACACAGCGTTCCGGCGAACGGGAGCGGGATGCTGCGCTCCACTCCACACGCCGTCAAGCACGATGTGGTGCGCCCCGAACGAATAGATTCTTCGCATGACCGGGCCCGGACCCCGCCTTGCCACACGCGCCCAGGAGATCGAGCCGTTCTACGCGGTCGAGATCTATCGCCGGGCGTTGGCACGCGCCGAGAGTGGCCGTACGGTGCTGATGTGCATCGGCGAGCCCGACTTTCCTACGCCGGCCCACGTGGTGGAAGCGGCTGCCCACGCCGCGCAGAATGGCGCGACACACTACACGATGCCGTTAGGCATCCCGCCGCTGCGCACGGGCATAGCCGCGCAGTATGCCGATCGCCACGGGATCGACATCGACCCCGAGCGTATCGTGGTGACGGTCGGGGCATCCGGTGCGCTCACCCTCGCCTTTGGCGCGATCGCCGAGCCCGGGGACGAGATCCTCATGGCCGATCCGGGCTATCCGTCGAACCGCGCATGCCTGACGTTCTGCGGGGCCCGCGCTGGGCTCATCGCGGTGGGGCCTGAAGAGCGGTTTCAGCTCACGGCGGCACTCGTCGACCGGCACTGGGGCCCACGCACGCGTGGCGTGATGATCGCATCGCCCTCCAACCCGACGGGAACCACGATCGAGCCGGCGGAGCTGGCGGCGATCCATGACGTCGTCCGCTCACGGGGTGGGGTGCTCCTCGTCGACGAGATCTATCACGGGCTCACGTACGGACACCGTCCGCCAAGCGCGGTAGCCCTTGGCGACGACGTGTTCGTCGTCAATTCGTTTTCCAAGTACTACTGCATGACCGGGTGGCGGCTGGGCTGGCTCGTGGTGCCACCGGCGTACCACGCTGCCGTGGAGCGCATGCAGTCGCATTTCTTCATTTGTCCGCCGGCGCCTTCGCAATGGGCTGGCGTCGCGGCGCTCCAGCCAGCCAGCACGACGATCTTCGAGGTCCAGCGCGCCGAGCTCGAGCGACGACGCGATTACCTCGTGCCCGCGCTCGATGACGCCGGCCTGCACGTCGCTTGCCGGCCCGATGGCGCGTTCTACTGCTACACCGACGTCTCCGCGTTCACGGAGGACAGTTGGGCGTTTGCCGTCTCGTTGCTTGATGCCACGGGGGTCGCCGTGACACCCGGCCGCGATTTCGGCGCGCACGACGCCTCGCGGTTCGTGCGCATCTCGTTCACGTCATCACTGCCCGACCTCTCGGCCGGGGTCGCCGCCATTCGCGCATTCCTGGGACGCTAGCGCTTTTTTCGCGGACCCGGTGATCGCGCGCTCCGGCGCCGGGCCGGCGTCCTTTTCGTGCGGCCCGACGCCGCGACCTTCCGGCTGGAGCGCGTCACCTTGCCGCGCTGCGCGGCGCTCGCACCGCGACTTCGCGTACCTGGTTTGGGTCCGATCGACGGCAAGCCAGCGACCTCGTCAGCGCTCAGGGGGTTCAGGAACCCGCGGAGCCAGAGCCCGGACTTCTTTGTGAAATCGAGCGAGCGCACCTTTTTGTAGACGCCGTCGCCTTCGCGATCGGCCTGTGCGCTGCCGGGTGAAGGGCTCGTATTGCCCTCGATAGTCGAAAAGTTCACCTGGCCCGGCATGACGACGAGCCCGGCGTGGCCGTAGGGCGTGTCGCCCTTCTGCATAAAGAAGATGGCGCCCTGGATCGCCACCTTGCGCTGCGCGAAGGCGCCGCTGTTCCGATAGCTCATCATGACGCTTGGCGTGAAGCGCTGGGCAATGAGCCGAAGCACGCCGGGGGACGCGCCGAGGTTGCGATACGCCTGCATGTAGATCGCCTTGCAGAAGGCCATGCAGTAGGGCCAACCCGCCTGCCAGCCGGTAGTCTCCAGCAGCTGGCGCAGCCTGGTCGCGGCGGGATCCTGCCCGGCCGTGTCGGGGTTGTCCCACGCGGCATTGTTCGACGTCTCCCGGAGATTCAGGAACTCGCTCGCCAGCCGGACGATCTCGGCCCCTGCCTGCGCTGCCGTGTATGTCATGTCCAAAGCCTCGGGTGTGCGTGGAGTCGCTCCATCGTTCGCGACGCTGGCACTCCTTGCAATGTGGATGCCCGGGTGGCGCGCGCGGGGGCTTCCGGGAGTACCGAGGGCCGTTAGGCGCGAGGCCTCAGAACTCGCCGATGAACCCGATCTCGGGCTCCAGCCGCTGGCCAAAGCGCTCCTCCACGGTGCGCTGTGCGTGTGCGATCAGCGCCCGGACCTCGGCGGCGGTGGCTCCGCCGAGGTTGACCATGATGTTGGCGTGCAGGTGGGAGATCTGGGCTCCACCGATACGATGGCCCTTGAGGCCGCACTGATCGACGAGACGGCCGGCCCCAACGCCCTCGATCTTCTTGAAGATCGAGCCGGCGCTCGGGTGGATGTCGAGCCAGGGGTGACGGGCCCCGCGCCAGCCCAGGTTCTCCTGCATCACCCGGTGCATCAGCGCCGGATCGCCGGGCGTTAGGCGAAACGTCACGGCCAGCGCCACGTCGCGCGAGTGATGAAATACCGAGTCGTCATACCCGAACGCGAGATAGTCGGGGTCGACCGTGCGTCGCGACCCGTCGCTCGCGAGGATCTCGCACGACTCCACCAGCTCGGCGATGAACATCGTGCGCTCCCGCTCGGGCGCGGGCGACAGGAAGTGCAGGTTCTGCCAGACGGCGCCGCCGACCGTGGACGGAATGCCGATGTAGTGCTCCAACCCGCTGAGGCCGTGGTTCACGGCCGCGAAGATGAGATCCTTCACGATCATGCCCGACTCGCACCAGAGTCGGGTACGGTCGAGAAATCGGTGCGCCCCGGCACGGTTCCGGATCACCACGCCCCGGAATCCCTTGTCGCCGACGAGGATGTTTGCCCCGAGACCGAGCACGAACCAAGGGACACCGGTCTCCCTGGCCAACGTTATGGCGTTTGCCAGTTCATCCGCCGAGGTGGCATCGTACAGGAGGTCGGCGGGACCGCCGATACGGAAGGTGGTGTATGGGGCGAGGGAAACGCCGGTCCGCAGCGACTGGGTGGTCAGGCGGCCCGGCGCCAGGGCGCGAAAGGCATCGAGGGCGCGTTCGGTCGCAGTCATCGCGAGGAATCTGGGTCGCACGCACAAGTGGCGGTAGCAGCGACGGCCACCCCGGACGGCGCAATCGACGCCCTCATTTTCTCAGGAGATCCGCAGTGCACGGTTCGATGGCACGACGCACGACGTGGCGCCGGTGGTGGCGCACGGTCCCCATGCTGCTCCTCGGGGCGCCGACGCTCGCGTCGGCGCAGCGCGCCGAGCTGGAACGGGTGCTCCAGCGCAAGGTGCTCGCGAACGGGATGGAGGTCATCGTCCTCGAGAACCACGGCGTTCCGCTGGTCACGGTGGAGATCGACGTGCGCAACGGCTCGTTCACCCAGGCGCCTGGCTACGAAGGGCTCGCGCACATGTACGAGCACATGTTCTTCAAGGCCAACGACGTGCTGCCGCGACCCGACGAGTTCATCGCCCGGGCTTCCGAGCTTGGTGCGGTCTTCAACGCGCAGACGCAGGAAGAGCGCGTGAACTACTACATGACGCTCCCCAGGGACAGCGTGGCGGGCGCCATCGAACTCATGGCCGGCGCGCTCCGTCACCCGAAGTTCCTCCGGGAAGAACTGGAGCGTGAACGGCAGGTCGTGCTCGGAGAGTACGACCGCAACGAGTCCAGTCCGGGGTTCGCGTTCAACAATGATCTGGATCGGGCCCTCTACCCTGGCCAATTCGGGCGCAAGAACATCATCGGCGAACGGCAGGTGCTGGCGACGGTCACGCCCGAGAAGCTCCGCGAGATCCAGCGGAAGTACTACATCCCCAACAACTCGGTGCTCATCGTCGCGGGCGACGTGAAGCCCGCCGAGATTTTTCGCCTGGCCGAGGCGGCGTTCGGCGACTGGCCCGCCGGTCCGGATCCCTTCACCAACGACCCGATACCTCCGATCCCACCGCTGGCCGCGTCCACCGCGATCATCTCCGAGCAGCCGGTCAATGCGGTCACCGTGTTCATGAAGTGGCAGGGCCCGAGTGTGCGAAAGGATCCGGGAGCGACCTACGCCGCCGACGTATTCTCCGACGCCGTCAACCAGTCGGTCTCCACGTTCCAGCGCCGGCTGGTCGACACGGGGCTGTTTCAGTCCATCGGGTTCAACTACTACACGCTGGACCAGGCCGGGCCGATCTCGGTGCTCGGGCAGACCACACCGGACAAACTCAAGGACGCGCTCGCGGCGCTCGAGCGGGAGATCGCCCAGCTCGCAGCACCCGGATACATCACGCAGGAGCAGCTGGATGCCACCAAGGCCGAACGCGTCGTGAGCACCGCCTTTGGCATGGACCGCGCCAGCGAGTTTGCTCACACACTCGGGTTCTGGTGGAGCGTGGCCGACCTCGAGTACTACATGGGGTACGTGGACAACATGGGCAAGCAGACGTTGCAGGACCTTCAGGCCTACGCCCGCAAGTACGTCGTGGGCAGACCCCGGGTCGTGGGTGTGCAGCTGGATCCGGAGTCGCGTCGCAAGCTCGCGCTCACCGTGTCGGACCTCCTGCCGAGGATCGCGCCGTGAGGCTTCCGTTGCTTCGAGCCATCGCGATCGCCGGCCTCATCGCGGCGCCGGTCCTCGCCCGTGGGCAGCGTTCGGCCGATAGTGCCACGACGCTCTACGACGTGGCGGGCATCAAGGTGATCCACCGCCCGTCGCAGAGCGACATCGTCGTCGCCAACCTCTACCTGCTGGGCGGTGTGCGGCAGGTAACATTCGCGAACGCCGGCATCGAGTTGCTGCTCCTCGACGCCAGCGAGCGCGGGACGAAGTCGTATTCCGGTGAGCGCCTGCGCCGCGCGATGGCGCGGCTCGGGACGTCGATCGCCATCGGCGCGGAGACGGACTGGACGTCGTTCGGCATTCGTGCCACGCGCGCGACGTTCGACTCCACCTGGGCGATCTTCGCGAGCCGCCTGATGGAGCCCACGCTCGATCCCGCCGAAGTCGAACTCGTCAGGCAGCAGTTCCTGCTTGCCGTGAGCCAGCGCCAGGATTCTCCGGACGCGCTGGCCGAATATCTGGCCGACTCCGTGGGGTACGACGGGCACCCGTATGCGATTCCCCCGACCGGCACGAGTGCTTCCATCGCCGGCATCACACTCGCAGACGTCAAGCGGTATCACGCCGAGCAGTTCGTGAAATCCCGCATGCTGCTCGTGGTAGTGGGCGACGTGCCCCGTGAGAAGATCTCGAGGCTGATCACGCAGAGCATCGCCAGGCTGCCGGCCGGGTCCTACGCGTGGACGCTTCCCGACACGCTGCCTCGACGCAAGGCGTCCGTGTACGGACTGCAGCGCGATCTGCCCACCAACTACATCCTCGGGCGATACGCCGGCCCGCGCGCCGGGACGCGCGACTACTACGCGCTCCGGATCGCGACCGCCGTGCTCTCCGGCCAGTTCTTCGGCGAGATCCGCTCGCGCCGCAACCTGACCTACGCGGTCGAGGCGCCGTTCATCGACCACGGCATCAGCGGCGGTGGTCTCTACGTGACGACGGTACAGCCACAGCTCACCGTCGACATCATGCGCCAGCAGCTCGCCGCGGTTCGCACGAGCAACGTGGACGAAGACGCCCTCGGTCGCCTCATCCACCAGTTTCTCACGCAGTTCTTCCTCGAGAACGAAACCAACACGCAGCAGGCGGACTTTCTCGCCAAGTCATACCTGTACGAAGGCGACATTCGCGCGGTGGGCCACTTCGAGGAGCAGTTGCGAGCGATCACACCGGACGACATCCGGCGCGTGGCACAGCGCTGGATCCGCGACGTCCAGTGGACCTACATCGGCGATCTCTCGCGCCTGCCGAAGGCCAGCATGGAACGCTGGTAGCAGCGGTCCCGCTACGCGCCGTCGCTCGAGCGGCGCTGGCGTTGTGCCAGGACGCGCTGCACCTCGAGCCACGGGACGCCGAGCCCCGTGAGCGCGACCATCGCGTGATACACCAGGTCCGCCGCTTCTTCCGTAGCGCGTGCGGCGTCGCCGTCGGCGCAGGCTACCGCGAGCTCAGCGGCTTCTTCACCGAGTTTCTTGAGGCGCAGGTTGCGGTTGTTGAGCAGTCGTTGGGTGTAGCTCCCGACGCTTGCCGCGGCCTGCCGCTGGCCGATGATCTGCTGCAACTCCCCAAGCGCATCACCGGCAGCGCCCGGCGTATCAAAACACGACATCGAGCCTGCGTGACACGCCGGCCCCATGGGGATCACTCGTGCGAGCACGGTGTCGCCGTCACAGTCGGCGGTGAGACTCACCACGCGCTGCACGTTGCCGCTCGTGGCGCCCTTGTGCCACAGCCCGCGAGTACGGGAGTGGTAGTGCATCTCGCCGGTAGTGACGGTGCGCTCGATGGCCGCGCGATCCGCGCGCGCCACCATCAGTAC
This sequence comes from Gemmatimonadaceae bacterium, assembly GCA_020846935.1. Taxonomy (NCBI): domain Bacteria; kingdom Pseudomonadati; phylum Gemmatimonadota; class Gemmatimonadia; order Gemmatimonadales; family Gemmatimonadaceae; species Gemmatimonadaceae bacterium. The sequence continues at coordinate 334,916 of JADLCY010000008.1, read as the reverse complement.
GCCGCCGGTGCGCTGGTCCTGGCACACCACCGTGACGAACCCGCCGCCCTTGGCGAAGTCGAGCTGATCCGGATCGATCATGACGCCGAGGGCTCGGGAATGCCGAGCGCCGCACGGAACGTCGGCGCCAGGGCCGCGTTGCTCGCAAAGCCGTCGCCACCATCGACCCTGGTGCCTCCCTTCCAGTCCGAATACACACCACCCGCTTCCTGCACGATCGGGATCAGCGCGGCGGCGTCCCAGGGACTCAGTCGATCATCGACCATCAGCTCGGCGCGCCCCGTGGCCACCTGCAGGTAGCCGTAGCAGTCGCCCCACGTTCGGGCGACCGCGACACGCGCACCCAACGCGCCCCAGGCAACCCCACGCTCCGGGTTCCACGCAAATCGATCGTCGGTGTGGAGGATGGTCGCACGGGCAATGTCACTCACGTCCGACACGTGGCAGCGCACACCGTTGAACCAGGCGCCCTCACCCAGCGCCGCAGCCACCATTTCGCCCACCGCCGGACAATACACGGCACCGGCGACCACCGTTTCGCCTTCGGCCACACCGATCATCGAACCCCACAGGGGTACGTGCCGCACGAAGGACTTCGTGCCATCGATCGGATCGATGAACCAGCGTCGGCCTGTTCCCGGTGTGTAGCCGAACTCTTCGCCCAGCACCTCGTCCCCCGGAAAGCGCACCGAGATCCAGTCACGTACCGCCTGTTCGGCTTCGCGATCGGCAGCGGTGACCGGACTCCCGTCGCCCTTGAGTTCGACGCCGACGCCACGCCGGTAGTGGTCGAGCGCCAGCTCGCCGGCGAGACGGGCTGCCTCAGCGACCGCGTCGAGGAGCACACGCGCGGGAAGCCTCATGCGACCATCCGCACGGGAATCCCCGCATGTGCCATGGCCTGCTTGATCACGCGCACGCTCGTCAGGCGCGCGTGCAGGATTCCCGCAACGAGCGCGGCGTCGGCCTGACCTGCCGTGAGCACGTCGCAGACGTGAGCGGCCGTTCCTGCACCGCCCGAGGCCACCACGGGGATGCGTACCGCGGCAGTCACGGCGGCCGTGAGGTCGAGGTCGTAGCCGGTTCGCGCGCCGTCGCGGTCGATGCTCGTGAGCAGGATCTCGCCGGCGCCTCGCGCTTCGCACTCGCGTGCCCAGGCGATCGCGTCACGCCCGGTGGGTTCGCGCCCGCCCTTTGCCACCACCTCCCAACCGTCCCCGGCACGCCGGGCATCGATGCTCGCCACGATGCACTGCGCGCCATAGCGCGCGGCGCATTCGGCCAGCACCTCGGGTCGCTGCACGGCGGCGGAGTTGAGTCCCACCTTGTCGGCGCCGGCGCGCAGCGCGGTGCCCACGTCGTCCACGCTGCGAATGCCGCCACCGACCGTGAGCGGGATGAACAGCCGTTCGGCGGTCCGGCGAGCGAGGTCGAACAGCGTACCGCGCGCGTCGGCGCTCGCCGCGATGTCGAGAAACACGAGTTCATCGGCGCCCTCACGCTCGTAGTGCACCGCAAGGTCTGCCGGATCCCCGACGTCACGCAGGTCGACGAAGTTCGTGCCTTTGACCACGCGCCCCTCGCGAACGTCGAGGCACACCACGACGCGCTTGCGCAGCGTCACGCGGACCCGTGGCGACGCCACGCCACGCCTCCCTTGGTGGAGAACACGACGCCGCCGTCAGCCAGCGCATCGCGAAGGGCCAGTCCCAAACCCTTGAATGCTGCTTCCACCACGTGATGCCGATCGGTCCCGCGCTCGACGACGACGTGCAACGTGCACCGGGCGTGGTCGGCGAATGACCGCATCCAGTGATCCCAGAGGCGACTGGGCAGCGGACCGCGATAGAAGGGTCGGCCGCCTACGTCGAGCGCCACCGCCACCAGCGCGTCATCCATGGGAAGCACCCGATGTCCGTAGCGCACCGCGTGAGCAGGCACCAGGTCCAGCAGCGCGGTGCCGAGCGTGATGGCTACATCCTCGATGAGGTGATGCCGAAGGTCGCCGCGGGCCTCCAGGCGAAGCCCGAGACCGCTGTACCGGGCGAGTGTTTCCATCATGTGCGTGAGGAATGGCTCGGTCGTGTCGACGGCGATCGTTGGATCCGTGGTCGACAAGGCCACCTTCACGCTGGTTTCGCGTGTCTCGCGTTCGAGCATCATTGAGAGAACTCCTCGGCCACACGGCGGGGATCGAGCGCACCAGTGTAGAGCGCCATGCCCAGCACTGCGCCAGCGATGCCCCGATCCTGAAGCGCGTACAGGTCAGCCATCGCGCCGACGCCGCCCGCGGCCAGGACGGGAAACGCCGCTGCTTCCACGACATCCTCCATCAGCGGCAGGTCAACGCCAAGCATCTGGCCTTCCTTGTGCACCGCCGTCACCAGCAGCCCGGCGAGCGGCAGCGACGCCACCTCCTCCGTCACGTCGAGAATCGTGCGCGGCAAGGTGCGCTGCCATCCCTGCGTCACGAGGCGCCGCTCACGCACGTCGGCGGCGAGGATGATTTCGCCCGGGTGATCATCGGCCAGCTCGGCGAGCCAGTCGAGATCCTCCAGCGCGCGCGTGCCAACGATCGCGCGGGACGCGCCCTCCGAGAGCACGTCGTCGACCTGGCCCGTGGCTCGCAACCCGCCTCCCACCTGCACGTCCGCCGTCCGTTCGTCGAGCACGGCGCGCACCACGCGCGCGTTCGATCCCCGGCCCGTGGCCGCGTCGAGGTCGATCACGTGCAGTCGCGTGAACCCTGCGTGTTGCCACTCGCGAGCGACGGCGCGAGGGTCGTCGAGGCGGATGCGTTCGGCCGCATACGACCCGCCGACCAACTGCACGCACGCCCCGCCACGAAGGTCGATGGCCGGAATGGCGATCATGCGGCTACCTCCGACAGAAAGGCCCGGATGAACGCCACGCCTGGCCGTGACGACTTCTCCGGATGAAACTGCACGCCGAGCGTGCGGCCGCGACGGACAACCGCGGGAAAGCGGTCGCCGTCGTGGTCGGTCCACGCCCACACGACGGACGCGTCGTGCGGCCGGCAGGCATAGGAGTTGGCATAGTAGGCCTCACGCAGTGCGCTGCCACGGATGAAGGGATCCTCCGTTCCATCGACGGCGTTCCATCCGATCTGCGGCACCGCGCGCGCCCGGAGCCGCGTGACCCTTCCCTCGAACACGCCAAGGCCCGCTCCCGGCCCTTCATCGCTCGCGTCAAAGAGGAGTTGCATACCGAGGCAGATGCCCAGCGTCGGGAACCCTCCGAGGATCGTGTCGCGAAGGACCGATCGTGCGGGTGCCAGGCACTCGGCCGCCGGGGAGAACGCGCCGACCCCGGGGAGCACCAGCGCGTCCGCTTTCATCGCCACGCGTACGTCGCGCTCCACGCGTGGCTCACCGCCCGCGGCCGTGATGGCCTTGGCGAGCGAATGCACGTTGCCCACACCGTAGTCCAGGATGCTCACGCGCATGGAACCACCTCTCGCAGGGTATCGAGCACGCGGTGCATGACGGGCAACCCCGCGACGGAGATCCGCAGGGCGTCGCCGATGCCGGGGAGCTGCTCGAACGGCCGCACCAGAACCCCGCGGTCTCGCAGGGCCTGGTGCGCCGCCCGGGCGCCATGCACGCGAAGCAGCACGAAGTTCGCACTCGACCGCAGCGGCGCGTAGCCTGCGCGCTCGACCTCCCCGACGAACCAGTCGCGCGCATCACGGATCTCCCCGACGCGCTCCATCACCCACGGCACATCGTGCGTGAGAGTCGCCAACGCCGCCTGCTCGCTGACCGACGTCACCATGAACGGCCCGCGTGCCTTCTCCAACTCGGCAATCAGACGTCGCGCGCCCACCGCGTAGCCGACGCGCAGACCCGCGAGTCCGAACGCCTTGGAAAACGTGCGGAGCACCAGGACGCCGTCTTCACTCGGCGCAGACGCCGCGAGGCTGGTTCCGGCGTACTCGGCGTACGCTTCATCGATCATGACGACACCGCGCGCCCCCGTCACGATGCGGGAGAGCGTCGCCGGATGCACCGGCGTGCCCGTGGGATTGTTCGGCGAGCACACGTACGTGATCTCGGCGCGCTCGGCGAGCAACGCCTCCGCATCGGCGTCAAAGTCGGCGGTCAGCCCGATCGGCATCGTCACCAGCGAGTTCGACTCGGCGAACACGCGGGTCATGACAAAGGTGGGATGCATGTAGGCCAGTCGCGCACCGGGGTCGGCCAGCGCGCGGAACGCACAGCTCATCACGTCGTCGGACCCGGCGCCGACCATGATCTCGTCGGGCGCCACGCCGATGTACCGCGCGAGGGCGTCGCGTAACGGTCGCGAGTACGTCGTGGGGTACTGCGCCAGACTGTTTGCATCGGCTGCCCGCAGCACGCGTAGCGCGGAAGGCGGAGGTCCGAAGGACGACGTGTTGTCCGCCAGCTGAATGTCGCAGGTCACCGGCTGAGCATCGTACGCGCGCAGGGACGCGTAGGCCGCCCGCGGCGCATACCGAGGTGCGCTCATTGGCCCGCTCCGTGCCAGGCGCGTGCCGCCCTGGCGTGACCATCGAGCCCTTCGGCGTCCGCGAACACCCCGACCGCCTCCGCCAGACGAGCCGCCGCCGAGGGCGTGATCCGTTGCCACGTGGTCCAGCGCACGAAGTCGAGCGTGGAGAGCCCTGAATAGGCACGCGCCAGTCCGGCGGTCGGCAGCACGTGGTTCGCTCCCGTCATGTAGTCGCCGAAGGCCGCCGAGCTGCTCGGACCTTCGAACACCGTGCCCGCGTTGCGCACCGCGCGCGTAATCTCCGACGGGTTCCGCATCGCGATGAGCAGATGCTCTGGCGCGTAGAGCGTGGCGAACGCGGTGGCCTGCTCGCGCGACGTGGCCACGAGGATGCCGCCCTGGCCTTCGAGCGCCTTGCGGACGATGTCGCCGCGCTTCGTGGCGGCCGCCTGCGCCAACACCGATGCCTCGACGCGATCGGCGAGCGCATCCCCAAGCACGAGCGCCACGGCGCACGCCTGCTCGTCGTGCTCGGCCTGCGCAACGAGCTCGCGCGCGACCGCCGCGGGGTCGGCGCTGTCGTCCGCCAGCACGAGTAGTTCCGATGGCCCCGCTGGGGAGTCGATCGCCACCGCTCCCGCCACCATGAGCTTGGCGGCGGCGACATACGCGTTGCCGGGCCCGACGATTCGGTCGACGCGCGGGATTGACGCCGTCCCGTACGCCATCGCCGCCACCGCCCCGGCGCCACCCACAGCAAACACGCGGTCGACACCGGCGATCGCACACGCGGCCAGCACCGCCGTGGGCGGTTGGCCGGTGCTGCCCGGCGGAGAGCAGACGATGACCTCGCCGACCCCGGCCACCCGCGCCGGGATGGCGCCCATCAGCACGGAACTCGGGTACGCCGCCTTGCCGCCGGGCGCGTACACACCAACCCTGCCTAACGGGTCCGGTCGGCGACCGATGACGATCCCGGGTTCCGACTCCACCTCCATCGCGGTCGGCCGCATCGCCGCATGCACCGTCGTGATGTTGTGGGCCGCGCGCTCCATCGAGGCCCGGAGCTCCGGCACCATGCGCTCGAGCGCCCGGGTACAGTCCGCGCGGGGCACTTCGAGGGACTCGAGCTTGACGTGGTCGTATTCGCGCGCCAGGGACCGCAACGCGGGATCGCCCTCTCGCCGCACCAGGTCGATGATCGCGCCCACCGTATCACGCACCAGATCGTCGTCCGGTGAGGATCGATCGAACAGCGCTTCGCGCTCGGCCTCGCGCAGGCCCGTGACGGGACCGCGGTAGCGCAGGGTAATCAGACTCACGGCATCAGCCTCTCGATTCGGGTCACGAGGATACCCTCAGCGCCAAGGGCTTTGAGTGCGGCAATGGTTCGGTAGACGCCCGGCGCCGGCACGACGGCGTGGACGGCCGCGTGGGCGCCGCCATTGATGATGTCGATGACCGTCGGCCCCCGAAGCCCGGGAAGCACCCCGGTGACCTGGTCGAGTGCGTCCTTCGGAACGTTGGCCATCAGGTACCGCTGACCGCGAGCGCGCAGCACGGACTCGAGCGCGGCCGTCAGATCGCGGAGCGCGGCGGCGCGCACGCCATTCGCCTGCATCGTAGCCGGAGAAACAACGAGTCGCGCCGAGGAGGCGAGCACGGTCTCCAGTTCGCGGAGGCCGTTCACGTGGAGCGTGGATCCCGTGCTGGTGAGATCCACCACCACGTCGGCGATGCCGAGGTGCGGAGCCACCTCCGTTGCTCCACTCACGGGCACCACCTCGACGCCAATACCTCGACGCTCGAAGTATGCCTGAGTCGAGCGCGGAAATGCGGTGGCCACGCGCGTGCCCGGTTCAATCTCGGCCACGCTCCGCAGTCGGGATTCGTCGCGGACCGCCACGACCAGGCGACACTGACCGAACGTGAGGTCGAGCAGCACGTCGAGGTCGCGCTGCGACTCGCAGACGAGATCCCAGCCCGTGATGCCGGCGTCAGCCGCTCCGTCGGCGACGAACTCCGGGATGTCCTGCGCCCTCACGAACAGCGCGAGGAAGTCTTCACCGAGCCGAGCCGTGAGCGCTCGATCCCCGAGCGCCCGGACTTCGAGCCCAGCGTCCCCAAAGAGATCGCGCGTCTCTTCGGCGAGTCGTCCCTTGTTGGGTAGTGCGATTCGGAGCATGGAGGAGTGGAAAAGAAAACGGCCCGTCGTCGACGGGCCGTAGCGGAGTGCGTGGCGCAGGGAACTCGCGTCGAGTCCTACCGTGTGCCGTCACCGCCGCGGCCCGGGAGGCCGTGGACGTGATGGACATGGTGGTGGCGGAGTGTGTGGCGCATGAGGCGCTCAACCTATCCGCGCTGGTGGCGACGGTCAATGCGTGCGGACAGTGCCGGCCTCCGGGGGATGGGGGTCGCCCTCAGGGACCTCCGCAGGCCTTGCGCTGGTAGTTGGGATTCCAACATTGCCACTACAACTTCTGGGTGATTGTGAATAAATTCACAATGCTCGCAGGGCCCTGCGAGCAACCCATCCTCGGGTGTTTTCCTGGACGGCTCTGGAGGCCTCTAGCACATGCGTTTCATCGGAATGGCTGTTGTCGCGAGCGCCGCGCTGCTGGCTGCGTGCGGCGGTGGCGAGACAAAGACGACTGACTCCGCCGCCACCACGGCGGCTCCCGCTCCGGCCGCCGCGGCCGCGCCGACGGGCACGGTCGCAGCGGCGCCGGTCACCGGCACCGTGCACGAAGTGAAGATGGTCGGCGACGACAAGGGGTACCGCTTCGACCCCGCTACGCTCACCGTGAAGTCCGGTGATGGGATCAATTTCATCATGGTCTCGGGTGGCCCACACAACATTGCGTTTGATGCGGCCACGATACCGGAAGACCAGAAGGCGCAGCTGCAGGCGAACATGCCCAACTCGCCGGGCGAGTTCTCGAGCCCGATGCTCATGAACGCGAACGAAGCGTGGCAGGTCTCGCTGGGCAACATCAAGCCCGGCAAGTACAACGTTATCTGCACGCCGCACCTCGCGATGGGCATGACCATGGTCATCACCGTCGAGTAAGCGCGTTACACGGCGCACGGCGCGGGGGTGCTCTCGGGCACCCCCGCGCTTTTTCTTGCAACCCGGCGAGACAATGGTGAGTCTGTAAGGGACCACAGTGCTGTCGTCCCCTCATGGACTCGTCCGCCGCTACTCGCTTTCCGTCCGTCTCACGCCGCCTGCGCCTTCCCTCGCGCGGCGCCTGGCTCGGCGCACGCGCGACGAATGTGCTGCGGCGCGGGCGGCGCCTGCTGGTACTCGGAGGTGTCGCCTTCACCGCGCTACTTGTCCTGTACCTGGTGTTGCCACGCGGCGTCGAAGGCATCCGGACCTTGGTGAATCCTCCGGCCACCACACGTCTCGACACCGTGGCGCTGGGCCGCCGCGCCGCAGCGGCGCGCACTGCGGTTGCCGACGCAGAAGCGCTCCTGGCAGCCGCGCGCGTCGCCCACGCTCGCGCCCTGGCGGCCGCAACCGCGCTGCCAGCGCCAGCGGCTGACTCGGTTCGCAGCGATTCGCTTGCGGGTTTGGTGCGAACGCTGTCAGCCCTGCTCCAGCGCGTAGCTGCGGCTCCGCTCACTGCCAGCTATCGCGCGCTTGGGGAATCCGCTGCGCTACGTGCTGATGTCCGCGCGCGCGCGCTGGTCGACTCGCTCATCGATGTCGAGCGCGAGCGTGACGACCTCGGTGGCGGAGCGACCGTTGATCCGGTCTTTGTGGCGCTGACTACGCGCGCCAACGAACTGGGCCGCTCGCTTCAGGCGCTTGGTGAGGAGGAACTCGCGCGCTTGCGCCACGACATGGCGGCCGCGACCCCTTCGCCCACGACCGGCGATGCACCAGTCGTGGGTCCGCTGCCCGACACCTTGCAGGCGTCGCTCGCACTCGGCCGAGCGCGCGTGGCAGCGGTCGCCGCTGACCGAACCTTGGCGAGCGCACATCTCACGAACGCCGCCCGCGACAGCGCCGCGGCCGTCGAGCGCCGTCGGACGCAGCTTGCCCCGCTGCCCGTGATGCTCGCGGGCGCTGCCGTGGTCGCAGTGTTCCTGGCGTTCGCCTTCGCGCTCACCGATGAAATGCGCAGCCCACGCGTGGCGGATGCCGCTGAAGCGGAGCGCTTGTCCGGACTGCGGGTACTGACGATGGCCAGCCGCCGGGAGGTTCCTGCACAGCGGGCGCGACGGGCGGCCGATCGTTCGATCGCGCCCTTGCTCGACCCCACGTCGGACGAGTACCGCATCCTCGCGTGGCATCTCACGTCGCTCTGGCCGCGCGAGGGGATCGTGACGGTCACCGGCGACGACTCGGTGGTCTCCGCAATCGTTGGCGCCAATCTCGCGGCCGTCCTCGCCGTGGACGCGCGGTCAACGCTGCTGGTCGATACCGACTTTGCAGCGAGCCCCGTACGTCACGTCCTCCAGCTTCCCGATTCACCGGGCCTTGCCGCGGTGGTCGCCAACCTGCGCAGGTGGACAGAATCGTTGCACACCGTCGCCGTCGGCCGCAGCCGCACGATGGATGTGTTGCCAAGCGGGACGCGCGACCGTTCTCTCGGGCCATCCGAAGGTCAGGCACTCGTCGCCGATGTCGTGCGCGCCGCGCGGCGCCATGATGCGACGGTGATCGTCTCGCCATCCCTGCTGGCGCAGAAGGTTCGTGCGGGCGATGACGTGATCGTCTGTGCCGTCCAGGGCACCACACGACTCGCGACGCTGGCACGCGCAGTGGCCACGCTGATCGATGCCGGGGCGCGCGTGCGCGGCGTGGTGCTCTGGCAAGGTCGCGTCCCCGTCGTCGCGCTCGCTGGGTGAGGTTTGCCGCGGTTGCGATTCACGGCATAAGTTGTCCCGCACCCTCCCTCGACGTGTCGTGACCGGATACTCCGACCGCATCAACCACGCACTGGCCTTTGCGGCCAAGCACCACGATCAGCAGGTGCGCCGGGGCATGCGGGCCCCGTACCTGACGCAGCCGGCCAACGTGGCAATCATTCTCACGCGCTATGGCCAGGACGAGTCGATCGTCATTGCGGGGATCCTGCACGACGTCGTTGACGACTGGTCGCGGGACGGCTATTCACGCGAGGTGCTGCAACAGCGATTGTCCGAGAAGTTCGGCGCGGGCGTGTTCACCACGCTGGTGAGCGTCACCCAGCGTCGCGCCGACGATGAAGGCGTCGAACTCACCCCTGACGAACGGCGCGATGATCTGCTCGCTCGACTGGCGGCCGCGACGCCCGCGGCCCGGTGGGTCTGCGCCGCTGACAAATTGCACGGTGCCGCCTCACTCGTGGCCGACGTTCGCCGCACGGTCGACCCGGCCTCCGTGTGGAGCCGCCTCTCGGGTGGGCGTGACACTGCGGTGCGCTGGTACCGCCGGGTTCATGACCGCCTCGTGGCCATGGGATTTGACGCGCCGATCATGGACGAGTATGCGCAGGTCGTGCGCGAACTGGAGTCGCTTCCCGGCTAGCGGGCTCCACCGCCGTAGCGTTCGGCGACGTACGACTCGAGGATCTCCAGGAACTCCGGGACGATCCGGTCGCCCTTGAGTGTGGTGCGCAACGCCCCATCCACGTACACGGGTGCCTTGGGTTCCTCGAACGTACCCGGCAGGGAGATCCCGATGTTCGCGTGCTTCGACTCACCGGGCCCGTTCACCACGCACCCCATCACGGCGACCTTGAGTTCCTCCACGCCGGTGTACCGCTGCCGCCACTCTGGCATCTGCTCGCGCAGGAAGTGCTGAATGTCTTCTGCCATGTGTTGAAAGAAGGTGCTGGTTGTTCGCCCGCACCCGGGGCAGGCCGTGACCTGCGGCGCAAAGGCACGCAGGCCCAGGGACTGGAGCACCTGCTGCGCCACGAACACCTCTTCCGTGCGGTCGCCCCCGGGCCGCGGCGTCAGCGAAACGCGAATCGTGTCACCGATCCCCTCGGCGAGCAGGATCGAGAGACCCGCGGTGCTCGCAATGATCCCCTTGCTCCCCAGACCGGCCTCGGTGAGGCCGAGGTGCAACGGAAAGTCGCAGCGGGTCCCAAGGCGACGATACACCTCAACCAGGTCCTGCACCTGCGACACCTTGGCCGAGATGATGATGCGGTCGTGCGCGAGCCCCACGTCCTCGGCGAGAGCCGCAGACCGGAGCGCGCTCTCCAGCATGGCCTCGATGTACACGTCCCTCGCGTCACGCGGCTGCGCATCACGGGCGTTGTCGTCCATCATCTGCGTCAGGAGATCCTGGTCGAGCGACCCCCAGTTCACGCCGATTCGCACCGGCTTTCCCTCGTCGGCGGCCACCTGCGCGATGGTCCGAAAGTTCTCGTCCCGTCGCTTGCTCCCGACGTTGCCTGGATTGATCCGGTACTTGGCGAGGGCACGCGCACACTGCGGGTGGCGAGTCAGCAGGAGATGACCGTTGTAGTGGAAGTCGCCCACGATGGGGACTTGGCACCCTCGGTCTTCGAGACGCCGGATCAGCTCCGGGACCGCCTCCGCCGCCTCATCGGTGTTCACCGTGACGCGCACGAGCTGGGAACCAGCCTCCGCCAGGGCCTGCACCTGATCAGCCGTCGCGGCGGCATCGGCCGTGTCGGTGTTCGTCATCGACTGGACGACCACCGGATGGCCCGATCCAACCTTGACCCCACCCACCGCGACCGTCACCGTATGCCGACGTCTCTTGAACGTCACTCTGCCTTCCCCATGCTGCTGACCGGTCAAAGGTAGCAGCCCTCGCCCGCATCATGGCCCAGGATCCCGGACTTCCCGACCGCGAACTGAACACCGAAGACGTCGCGGCCCTCGCCCCTCCCCCCCGCAAGAGCTTCGCCCGCCGGCATTGGGGGAAGCTCACGCTGCTGACGCTTTTTGGCGTTCCGCTGTTGGCGCTGTTCGTCTGGTCGTACGCCGCCATGACCTTCACCTACTCATCGGGTCATCGCGCCGGTGTGCTCATGAAGCTCTCGAAGAAGGGCTGGATCTGCAAAACGTGGGAGGGCGAGCTGCAGGTCGCGCCGGTCCCCGGCAGCCTCCCGGTCACGTTCCCCTTCACCGTGCGGAACGATCGCACGGCAGCCGCCATCGGGCAGTTGATCGGGCGTCAGGTGGAGCTGACGTATGAGGAACACAAGGGCGTGATCCTGTCCTGCTTTGGCGAGACCCAGTACTACGGCGTCGGTGCGCGCCCCATTCAGCAGCCCTGACCCGGTCGATGCCGGCCGACCGCGAACCCGCCGCATTGTTGACGTCGCCTGGGGCCCGTATATTCGTGCCGCTCGTCGCCGCTGCCTGGCGCCGTGATCCAATGCGGAGGGATCGCCTAACGAGCCTCTGGGTTCCGCAGAACAGCTTTTGTCAGGGCTCAGCGCTGCGCGCTCCTTGACGACAAGCAACACTTCCAAGGAGCAGATGTATGCGTACGACCGGCAAGGTGAAGTGGTTCAACGACGCGAAGGGCTTTGGCTTCATCACGCCCGACAACGGTACCAAGGATTGCTTCGTGCACTACAGCGCGATCCAGGGTTCCGGCTTCAAGACGCTCGCCGAAGGCGACGCGGTGGAGTTCGAGATCGTGCAGGGCGAGAAGGGTCCGGCTGCGGAAGGTGTTACGCGTCTCAGCGCGTAAGCCCGAGGAGTCTGCACGAACGGGGGCCTCTCACCGAGGCCCCCGTTCGTGTTTCATCCCTCAGCCTCGGTGCCGTCGTACAGCGCTGCTTGCGAGGCCGGGCAATCGGCAGGCGGATTCGATCCGCGCCCCGGTGTGCTCAGTCAGTCAGCACGCCCTGGTCCTGTCCGGTCTCGCGTCGCGCAGCCACCACGCTCGCCAGAACACCGATGAGGAGGATCAGGGCCACCATGCCCAGCAGGTAGAAGTTGAACGAGGGCCCGATGTAGCGTTTGAGCAGGTCGGCGACGAGCATCTTGATGCCCACCAGCGCCAGGATCGCCGCGAGCGACACCTTGAGGTAGCGGAACTTCTCCATCGCTCCCGCCAGGGCAAAGTACAGGGACCGCAGCCCGAGAATCGCGAAGACGTTGCTCGTGAAGACGATGAAGGGATCGGTGGTGATCGCGAAGATGGCCGGGATCGAGTCCACGGCGAACACGAGATCCGTCGTCTCCACGAGTACCAGCGCCACAGCCAGCGGTGTGAGCACACGTCGCCCGTCCTGCAGGATGGCGAACCGTTGCCCGTGGTACGTCGGCGTCACCGGGAAGAATCGCCGCACCCATCGGATCACCGCGGAGTCGCTTACATCATCGTCGGACGACTTCTGTACCAGCATCCGCACGGCCGTGAACACCAGAAACGCGCCGAAGACGTACAGGATCCAGTGGTACCGGGCAATCAGCGTCGCCCCAAGCACGATCATGACGCCGCGCATCACGAGGGCGCCGAGGATGCCCCAGAACAACACGCGATGCTGGTACTGCGACGGCACGCGCAGGTACTGAAAGATCATCGCCATCACGAACACGTTGTCCGCACTGAGCGAGATCTCGATGATGTAGCCCGTGAAGAACTTCACGGCGGCCAGTCGGCCATCGTTGGTCAGGCCGTCGAGTTTGTCGACGTGGGAGCCCAGCCCGAGCCAGTGATGTTCGTACATCACGTACACGAGCGCGTTGAACGCCAGGGCAAGCACGGCCAGTCCAGCCGTGAACGTGAGCGCCTCGCGAATCGTGACGACGTGTGCCTTGCGGTTCAGCACGCCGAGGTCCACCGCCAGCACCACGACGACGAAAACGATGAAGCCGACCCAGGCCAACAGTTCCTGTGTGATGACCAATCTCCGGCGTGTGTGACTGTCGGTGTCCTGCCAGACGCTTCGGGAAAACTACCGCGACCCGCGCTGGTCGTTCACCTGATAATCGTTATCGGTGTTCAAGGCTTTCTCTATCGGCCTTGGGGCGATGTCTGGGCGTCATGGTCCGCCGCCTCCATGGCCTGCTCCCACACCGCCATTGCCCGCGAGAGGGCCCGGCGCGTTTCCTCGAGCTCCCGCGCCAGCGCTTCGGCACGGCTGATCGCGCCCGGCGTGCCATCGTAGAGTTCGGGGTCCGCCATCCGGGTCGTCAGATCGGTCACCCGAACCTCCAGGGACAGCACATCCGCCTCGGCCGTGTCCACGGCGCGGCGGAGCTCGCGCGATGAGGTTCGTGCCCGCGCCGTCGCGTCCGCATGGCGCCGCTCGATGTCGCGTTCGCGCTCCCGCACCGCCGCCGTGCGTTCGGCTTCGCGGGCGACCCTTGCCACCTCTTCGCGCTCGCGCACCTCCTCCCACTCGTCGAATGGGCCGTCGAACACACGCATGTGGCCGTCACGCAGGTCCCACACGCGTGTGGTCAGCTTCCGCAGCAGTTCGCGATCATGACTCACCAGAAGGACGGTCCCGTCGTAGCGCTCGATCGCGTCCTCGAGCGCCTCGATGGACTCCACATCGAGGTGGTTTGTCGGCTCGTCAAAGATCAGGAAGTTGGCGCCGTCCAGCATCATCATGGCGAGCGCAAGGCGCGCAAGCTCGCCACCGGAAAGTGATGACGTGGATCGTCGGGTCTCGTCGCCGGAGAACTGCACCCGGCCCAGGTGGCCCATCACCGCACCGCGTTCCCACATCGGGCGCAGGTCGGCAATGATGTCGTAGAGCGATTTGTCTCGCGGGACGTTCGCGAAGTCCTGCGTGTACATCGCCGTCTGGATCGCCCCACCGACGCGAATCTCACCGCTGGTCAGCGCGCGCGCGCCCACAATGGAACGGAGGAGCGTGGACTTGCCGGTGCCGTTGGGTCCGACCAGACCAATCACGTCGCCACGTCGGACCCATCCGGTGAACGGCCGCAGCAGCACGCGATCGCCCATGTGCACCTCGACGCGCTCACACACGACGACCTGGTCGCCGCCGCGTTCGCGGGCCTCAAACCGCACGCTCATCGCGGTTTCGTCATCGGGCGGCGGCGTGAGTCGGGGCAGCCACTCCAGCCGCTTGCGCCGCCCCTTGGCTTGCTTCGAGTTCTGTCCCGCGATGTTGCGGCGCACGTAGTCTTCTTCGCGCGCGATCGCCTTCGCCTGTCGGTCGAACGAGCGCTGCTGTGACAGCCGGCGTTCCGCGCGTTGTCTGATGAAGTCGGCGTAGCCGACACCATAGGCAACCGCCGTGGTGTCTTCGAGGTGCAGGACGTGATCGACGACCCGATCCAGAAAGGCGCGATCGTGTGAGATGATCAACTGAGTCTCGCGCGAGCCTCGCAGAAACTCCTCGAGCCACCTGGTGGTCTCGAGATCGAGATGGTTCGTTGGCTCGTCGAGCAGCAACACATCGGCGGGAATGGCCAGCTGCCGAGCGAGCGCCACGCGGCCGCGTTCGCCGCCACTCAGGTGCGCCAACGGCATCTCCCGCGCCCCGCTGGCGTTGAACCCCAGACCCTCGAGGACCGCGTCGACGGTGGATTGGTAGGTGTAGCCACCGCTGTGTTCGAAGCGCTCGAGATCGCGCGCGTAACGATCCAGCTGTGCCTTGCTGGCACCCTCTCCCGCTTCGGCGAGGCCGTTGGCCTGGAGCGCGAGGTCGTCCTCGAGGTCGATCAGCGCCCGGAACGCCTCAGCCACCGCACCCCATACGGTCGTCGCTCCGGGGAAGTCGCGATGCTGGTCGAGTACGGCGAATCGGAGCCCCGGCGTGCGGGCGATCGACCCGCTGGTCGGCGACTGGTCACCAGTCAGCAGTCGAAACAACGACGTCTTGCCGGATCCGTTGCGTCCTACCACACCCCACCGCTCACCCTCACCAATCGTGCAGGTCACGTCGTGCAGCACCGTGGTCGCGCCGTACTGCACGCTGACCGCAGAGAGCGACAGCTGGGTCATTTCGCGCTGCCCGGTGCCTTGAGCCACGTTCCCCACGCCGCCTCATCGAGGCCAAGCGTCAGGTGTTGTTGGAACCGGACGAGCGGCACGCGGAGGAGCAGGGGCTCGTCGGCAAGGAGGGCGAGCCACCGCTCGTCCGAATAGCGCGCGGGACCGAGGCCAAGTTCGGCGTAGCGCCGCGCCTCCCGGTCGACGAGCGCCGTGACGCCAAACCGTTGCGCAAATCGCCGCAGTTCGCCCGGTGATGCGGCTCGCTCATGCAGGTCCACGAAATGGGTCTTGATGCGGCGCTCCGCAAAGAACCGCAGGGCCTTGCGGGTCTCGGCGCTCTTCTTGTGACCGAAGATCTGGACTTCCATGACTGCAGGGGGATGATGCCGGCCTTCGAACCGCTATCCTTCGCGTGCCGTCGGTCCGGGCCCAACCCTGGTGATCGTGGTCGGGCCGTGGAGGATTGTAATCGAGCCCAGCATGTCGCGCCCCTATCGCCCCGCTCCCTGGCTCACCAACCCGCACCTGCATACGGTGTGGGGACGCGTCTTTCGACGCCGTGCTCAGCTCCCCTGGCGACAGGAACGTCGAGACACGCCGGACGGGGACTTCGTCGACCTGCTGCGCGTCGACACGCCCGAGCCCAACGCACCAACGTTTCTCCTCCTTCACGGGCTGGAGGGATCACATCGCTCGCACTACATCGCGGGCACGTTGCAGCAGGCGCGGCGCCGTGGCTGGCAGGCGAACCTGCTCTTCTTCCGCGGCTGTAGCGGCGAGGTCAATCGCGTTGCCCGCAGTTATCACAGCGGCGAGACACGGGACCTGGACTTCGTGGTCTCGCGGCTTCGCGCCGAGCGGCCCGACGCACCCCTCGTGCTGGCGGGCGTTTCGTTAGGCGGCAACGTATTGCTCAAGTGGCTGGGGGAGCAGGGTACCGCACTCACTGGCGTCGTCGCCGCGGCCACCGCGGTTTCAGTTCCCTTCGACCTCGCCCGGTCCTGTGCCCACATCGACGCCACGGCCTCGTTCTACAGCCGACGCTTTCTGGCAACCTTGCGCGAGAAGGCCCTCGACAAGATTCAGCGACACCCAGGCCTGGCTGATGCAGCCGCGGTGCAGCGCGCCAACAGCCTCTGGGCCTTTGATGACGCCTTTACCAGCGTGGTCCACGGCTTCCGCGATGCCGCCGACTACTATGCCCAGTCGAGTTCCCTCGGATTCCTTCGCGATATCCGCGTTCCCACGCTCCTCCTCAGCGCCTTCGACGACCCGTTCCACCCCCCGGAGATCCTCCATGAGGTGCGCGCGGTCGTCGAGAGCAACCCGTGCGTGCAGACGGAGTTTGTCCCTGTCGGGGGCCACGTCGGCTTTGTTGAAGGCCTCCTGCCCTGGGCCACCACCTCGTACAGCGACCGCCGTGTGGTCGAGTTTGGCGAGCAGCAGTTGGCCATGTCGCCGTGATCGGTTACCCGGTAGGATGCAGGTGTAGCGCGCGTGCCCGTTCGGCCGTCGCGGGCCCTCCTGCAGATCTTGTCGAATGTCTTCCCTGTTTCTCCTGGCGTTCGTCGCCGGCCTCGTTCTCAATGTCATCCTGCTCATCCGCGGTACCGAGCGCTGGTCTCGCCGTGAAGTCGTCCGACGACTGGATGCGTTCGGACGTGAGCTGCGCCTGGGACGCATTTCCCTTCGGACGCCAATTGCGGCGTCCATGGCCGGTGCCTTTGGCCTGACCGGATACCTGCTGACGCGTTTCACGGCGCTCGGAACCCTCACCACCGTCGCGGTAGCGGCGAGCGTTGCCGCGGTCGCGGTCATCAGTGCCGTGCTCACGATCAAGCAATGGGCCGTGCCACACGCGCTGCGCGACGCGCCAGACGAGCGCTTCGCCTTGCAGGGACAGCTCGCAACGGTCTCCACCGAGATTCCGTTTGGCGCAGAAGGGGAGGTGGCGTATCAGATTGACGACCGCCGTTTCACCACGCGGGCTCGCAGTGTGGACGACTCGCCGCTCGCACGAGGGACCGACGTGGTCATCGACCGGGTCGAGGAGGGCGTGGTGTTCGTCGAAGATTGGGCGCGCGTCGAGCAGCGCCTCTGAGACGCATGTCATCCGACGCGGTCCTTTTCGCGGTCGTGTTCGGTGGACTCTTCGTCCTGCGCATCATCGCGGCCACGATCGTGTTTCTCGTCCTTCTTCCGCGCGGCGACCGCTGCCCGATGTGCGACGAGCCAACGCTCCGCGTGGCTTCGTTCCTGTTCGACCGCCTGATGCCGTGGTTCCGTAAGAGCTGGTGCCTGACCTGCGGCTGGACCGGCCTCCTCCGACGTGGACCGCTCACCGAACAGCCCGCCGCTCGCGAACCCGCCGCTCGCCGCTAGGCGCCCATGGCCAGCAGTCGCAGCCAGGAGGGCCAGTTGCCACTCAGATCAAAGAAGTCCTCGAAGTACTCGAGTCCCGCGCCCTCCAGGTCGTCGATCACTCCCTGCAAGTCATCAGCGGCGATGATCGGACCGATCACCACCAGCCCGCCCTCCACCCTGAACTCCTCGTCCGTCAGGCCGAGCCGCTGGTCGATGGCGCTCCGGGTCAGGTGTGCTCGCTCGAAGGCGACTTTGCGAATGATCAAACAGGGGTGCTGCGACGGGATCGACAATGGCATGATGCAGTCTACATCGTCCCCACGGTCGTCCACGAGCACCAGACCCCTCCCGTGACCCACGTAGATACTGAGCAGGACTTCGACGTTCTCGTGGTCGGAGCGGGCCACGCCGGTACCGAGGCCGCCGTCGCGGCCGCTCGGCTCGGCGCTCGCGTCGGATTGGTCACGAGCGCCCTCGAGACCATCGGGCAAATGTCCTGCAATCCGGCGATCGGCGGCGTGGCCAAGGGAACCGTGGTGCGGGAGGTCGATGCGCTGGGCGGCATCATGGCGCGCGCCACGGACCTCGCGATGCTCCAGTTCCGTATGCTGAATCGGAGCAAGGGAGCCGCGGTCTGGGCTCCACGTGCTCAATGCGACCGGGGGCTCTATCGCCGAGCCGTCCGTCAGCTCCTGGAAGCGCACCACCAACTCGCGACACTGCAGGGCACCGTTGCTCGGCTCCTGCTCGATCAGGGTCGGGTGCGCGGCGTAGAGACCCTCGAGGGCCGCCGGTTCGGTGCCCGTTCCGTCGTGATCACCACCGGGACGTTCCTGCGCGGCCGTATCCACATCGGCACCGATACGAGGATCGCGGGCGGTCGTGCTGGCGAGTCGTCCACCATCCAACTCGCTGAGCAGCTTGAAGATGCCGGTCTTCAGGTCGCGCGGTTCAAGACGGGTACGCCACCCCGCATCGATGGTCGGTCCGTCGACTACTCACAGATGGAGCGCCAGGAGAGTGAAGTAGACTTCTTTGACTACTCTTGGTCGGCCTTTTGGGCGACAGATCGGCGCCAATTAGGCGCCAGTCGACATCCAGAGCAACTCCCGTGTTTCATCACCCACCTCGAGGGGGATGGTAAGCGGATCATCGCCGAGAATATTGGAAAGTCAGCGATGTATGGTGGGGCGATTGCCGCACAGGGGCCGCGCTATTGCCCGTCCGTCGAGGACAAGATTGTCAAGTTTCCGGACGCGGAGCGCCACCAACTGTTCCTTGAGCCCGAGGGCCACGATACCTCCGAGCTCTATGTGAACGGGCTGTCCACGTCGTTGCCCGCGTCGGTACAGGTGGCGATCCTGCGCAGCGTGAAAGGCCTCGAGCATGTGAGGATGACGCGGGCCGGCTACGCGATCGAGTACGACTTCTTCCCGCCGACACAGCTCGATGCGACGCTTCAGGTGCGTGCGTTACCGGGGCTCTGGTTTGCCGGGCAGATCAATGGCACGACCGGGTACGAGGAGGCTGCAGGGCAGGGACTGGTGGCGGGGTTGAATGCCGGGCTTGCCGCGTTCGAGCGGCCGGCCCTGTATCTGGGCCGGGAGTCGTCCTACATCGGCGTTCTGGTCGATGATCTCGTGGTTCGGGGGGTCGACGAGCCCTATCGCCTCTTCACGTCGCGGTCCGAGTTCCGGCTGACCGTGCGGCAGGACAATGCCCTGCGTCGGCTTGCCGGCGTGGCGCGTGAGCTCGGGATCTATAGCCCACGAGAGGACGCGATGGTCGACGCCAGGCTCCGCGCCGAGGAGGAGGCGCTCTCGCTTGCCACCGATACGAGCCTGCGGGCGGACCAAGCGAACGCCGTCCTGGCCCAGGTGGGCAGCGCGGCGATCACCCAGTCCACGCGAATCGTCGACCTCACGCGGCGCCAGCACGTGACGCTGCGCGGTCTGCTCGACGCGGGGGGGGTGGGTGCGTCTCTTCCGCTCGACGCCGTGGTAACGGCGGAGCTGCAGATCAAGTACGCGGGATACTTCGAGCGAGAGCGCACGGCGGCCGACAAGCTTCGACGCATGGGGGCGTTCGCGCTCGAGGAGACGCTGCCGTACGCCAGCATGCGTTCGGTCTCTTTCGAGGCGCGGCAGAAGTTCGCGGCCCAGCGGCCGCGCACGCTCGCGCAGGCCGCACGCATTCCCGGCGTCAGCCCATCGGATCTGCAGAACCTGGTGCTGGAGGTCGAGCGCCACCGGCGAGTTGCAGCCGCGGGCGGCCAGCAGTCCGTACCACGTGACCCCTGACTCGACTCCGACACCCAACCGCTGGTTCGGCCGTCTGGCCGCAGGGGTCATTCTCACGATGGGCACGCTGCCAGTCGTCAATTGGATCCCCGGAGGTCGTCAGGCTCCCTGGTACGACACGGTCATCACTGGCTGGCTCTCGGGATCCTTGATTGTGCTTGGCGGAGGCATCGTGCTCGCGATGCTTACGCGCGGCTGGTCACCACCAACGCATGGCCTATCGCGAATCGCCCGGTCGAGCGCGTCGCGCCCATCGCGAACAGGGTGGCTGCTCGCCGGCGCTGCCTTTGCGCTCTACGCCCTCATGGCGCATGCCGCGTTTGATGGTGTGCCCCTGCACCTGGACGAGCTTGCACAGGTGGCGCAGGCCAGGGTGTTTGCGTCGGGTCGTTTGTGGATGGAGACGGGGCCCTACCCCGAATTCCGAAGTGCCCTGCATTTCCTCGATGACCATGGGCGCTGGTATTCGCAGTTCCCGCCTGGATGGCCGGCCCTGCTCGCCGTGGGCGTGTGGCTGCACGCCACGTGGCTCATTGCGCCGGCGCTTGGCGCCGTGAGCGTGGCGGCATTCTGGGGAATCGCACGTCGCGCGTGTGATGCGCCCGTTGCCCTGGCGGCCGCTCTGCTCTTTGCCGTCACGCCGTTCATCGTGTTCATGTCCGCCTCGCACATGAATCACGTTGGTGCGCTGTGCTTTTCCCTTCTCGCCGCGTTGATGCTCTGTCGTCTTGATGACGGGCTGCGCTTCGCGGCGGGGGTCGGGCTCGCAATTGGCGCCATGGCCACGATTCGGCCGCTCGATGCGGCCGCGTTCGGACTTCCTGCAGCCCTGTGGATCGCCTGGCGTGTCGTCACACGACCCGTTCGATGGCGCGAGCTCGTGGCGTCAGGTATGGGCGTCGCGGTCATGCTGGGTGTGTTGCTCTGGTACAATGCGCGCACGACCGGCACGGCAACCCTCTTCGCATACGACGCATTGTGGGGTCCTGGTCATGGCCTGGGCTTTCACACGCCGCCGTGGGGCGAGCCGCATACCCCTGCCCGTGGTCTCGAGCTGCTCAGCCTCTATTTCCTCCGCCTCCAGACCTATCTCTTCGAGTCTCCATTCCCGAGTTTGCTGCTTGCCGCGGCCGGCCTGGCGTTTGGTGCTCACGCCGGTCCTGTCGTGCGGTATTGGCTGGCCAGCGGTGCGCTTCTGGTGGCGGGCTACTGGGCCTACTGGCACGATGGGTTTTATCTGGGCCCTCGGTTCTTGTACTTGCTTGTTCCGGGCCTGGTATTGGCGACCGTCGACGGTGTACGGACGCTCTCGGCGAAGCTGTCCCCCGGCTTGTGGCGGAATTCGGGAATGTGGACCCTGGGATTGGCCGCCGGCATGGCCATCGTCGTGAACGCGCCTGCCAGGTTTGCCCAGTACCGTGCCGGTCTGTCGCTCATGCGGCAGGATCCGACCAGGCCCGCGCGCGAACTCGGCGTGCGGGGAGCGCTGATCCTGGTGCGGGAGAGTTGGGGCGCGCAGCTCGTTCCGCGCCTCTGGGCACTTGGTGTCTCTCGTCCCCTCACCGAAGCGTTGTATGGGCGCACGGATGCCTGTGTGCTCGAGGCGGGCGTGCGCGATCTCGAGTTGCGCGGGATCCGCGGACCGGCTGCCGTCGCTGCGCTACTGCCGCTAATGAAGGACTCGCTCCGCCTCGAGCGGAGCCAGTGGTCGCCCGACGCCAGCGAACGAGTGCTCCCCGGTCATGGGTATGACGCCACCTGCCGACGTCGCATTCTTGAAGATCGTGCCGGATTCACGGTGTTCCTGCCGGTGCTGGCACGTGACGATGGAGGCAACACCTATGTGCGTGACCTTCACGCCCGGGATTCGGTGCTGCTTTCGCGACACGCGGGCCGCACGCTGTTCCTGCTGCGCAGCGACGGGCCTGCCGCTGACGCGGCCCTCGTGTTGGAGCCCGTGCGTCTGGATTCGCTTCGTGCCGAGTGGGCATTGAAATAGGGTCTATCGGTTACGAAATTGGCAGAATTAGTATCGATCTGCTACGAAAGTGTTCCTGCGGGCAAGGGATGGAGTTCGGCCTGACGTGCGCGGGTTGTGCATGCCGCCGAGCCGGTGGCCGCAGTCGCGGCCGGATGAGTGCGTGGGCGTGACCAACGGCACGGTGCGCTCCGTGCTTCGGTCCGTGCGAGGCGATTGGCTCGGCTGAACGTTCGCTCGGGAGTCACCGTCTCCGGGTGCGCTTGATTGGCGAGGCTTGGAGCGCGGTTCCCCACGGCCCCCTCCGGCATCTTGCACGCCGCGACTCGCTCACTCCCAGATTGCCTACCGATCGAAGGTGCGATTCTGGATCACCGGAGGTGTGAACCTCAATCGACGCTCACAGCCCCAGCTGCGGGCTCGACCGTCATGCCCGGTGGACGGATGCGCGTGGCAGACTGCGGGATGTGCGTGGTCGAATCATGACCATTGGCGGGATGCGGATGGCGTCCTCGGGGCGCTTTTTTTGCGGCGGTCGGTTCCTTGGCGGCAGCGGCGGCGGAAGCAAGCGCGATGCGGTCGAGTGCACCCGAACTCCTGCATCGGGTTCGGGCCGTAGCGTTGGGCTCGGTGGGACTGGCGCTACCGGAGGCACGTTCTCCGCTACTGGTGCGTCCCCTCATGGTTCTGGCTTGAGTGAGAGGGTCGCGCACTGCCATCGTCACCACGCGATCGCTTTCCGGCTTCCGAGTTCATCGCTGTCCGACAGGATCGGGTTCGCTTGGGACGGCGTCATGAACGTGTCTAGGTTTCGGGGTTCTGTATCCGCCGCTGAGGACCGCGGTGCCTCCCGCCCGGAGTCCGGGCACCGGCGGCCTCATTCACCGCGCCGCTGCTAGCGAGAGGTCGTGTCGGGCCGGGGGACGGTGCCGAGGAGGTCCGGCGTAAGGGATGGTGTCGGTAGTTCCCGTTGCCACAAGGACGTGGACACGCGCAACGAGCCGTGCGCGTGCTTTCGGCGCGGGCCTCGTGCAGGGTGCCGGGTTGATCCTGAGGTTGAGCGCACCGAGGATCCGATGCGTGAGCTACGGTCCCATGTTTCACGTGAAACGCTGCCGAACCAAGGTGGTCAATCAGTTTGGCCCGCTACTGGCGGCTCCCTTGGCAGTGATGGGCGCACGTGTTTCACGTGAAACACGTCTCGCTCCGTAGCGCTTGCAGCGCCTATATTCCGCCCCCTTCCACATCGAGCGATACGTTCCTGTCGTTCCGGAAGGGGTGAACCTTGAACCGCTCTCCCGTGGCACGAATACTCGCGGTCGCCAACCAGAAAGGCGGCGTCGGCAAGACCACCACTGCTGTTAACCTCTCCGCGTGCCTGGCTGCCGCTGGTCAGCACACGTTGCTGGTGGACGCCGACCCTCAAGGCAACGCGACGAGCGGTATTGGGGTTGATCAGGAGCACGTGCGCCTGACGACCTACGACGTCATCCTTGGGTTGTGCCCACCGGAGGCTGCAATCCAGCGCGCGATCCAGTTTGAAGGACTCGACGTGCTCCCGGCGACCCCCGACCTGGCCGGGGCGGAGGTCGAACTCGTCGAGCTCCCTCGACGCGAGTTCCGGATGCGAGATGCCATGGCTACCCTGGCGACATCCTATGACCTCGTGGTCATCGACTGCCCGCCATCGCTCGGATTGATCACGCTGAATATGCTCGCGGCAGCCGATGCCGTCCTGATCCCGCTTCAGTGTGAATACTTCGCCCTCGAAGGCATCAGTCACCTGATGAAGACCATTGAACTGGTCCAGCAAGGGCTCAATCCCGCGCTCGTGGTGGACGGGGTTGCGCTCACGATGTACGACGCTCGACTCAACCTCTCGCGCCAGGTGGCCGCGGACGCCAGAGCCTTCTTTGGCGATCGCGTATTCGAGACCGTGATTCCCAGAAACGTTCGGCTCGCAGAAGCACCATCCTTCGGCAAGCCCATCATTTCATATGATATCGGGTCGGTTGGTGCTTTGGCCTATATCGCATTAGCAAAAGAGGTTATCGCGCGCACAGGAACGCATGTTTCTACTCATCGGCTCGCTCGACCCGATGCCGAAGTGGTCGCTTAGACGTCCCGTGATTTTCCACATCGTGTTGACTGGCTCGCAATGACCACGGAAAAGCCGAAACGCCTGGGTCGAGGTCTCGAGGCCCTCATGGGCCCGGTGGCATCTCCAGCTCCAGCACCCGTTTCCCAAGGTGCCCCAACGACCAACGCAGAGTCGCTCTCGCCATTCCGCGAACTCCCGCTGACCAGCATTTCGCCAAACCCGTTCCAGCCACGTCGCGTATTTCGCCCGGAGGATCTCGTGGATCTGGAGCGCAGCCTCCAGGCCTCGGGGCTCTTGCAGCCTATCACGGTGCGGGCCACGGGTACTGGTCAGTATCAGCTCATTGCCGGCGAACGACGCCTAAGAGCGGCGTCGCGACTGGGCTGGACCACGATCCCGGCCATCGTAAAGCCCCTCGAGGATCGCGAGATGCTGGTGCTCGCCCTCGTCGAGAACCTCCAGCGCGCGGACCTCAATCCCATCGACGAAGCGCGAGGTCTCCAGCGTCTCATCAACGAGTTCGGACATACGCAGGTGCAGGTCGCCGAGGCCGTGGGGAAGGATCGTTCCACTATCGCCAACCTCCTGCGTATCCTGACGCTTCCCGAAGGGATCCAGCGCATGGTGCGGGATGAGCAACTCACCACAGGGCATGCCCGGGCCCTGCTCGCCATGCCTAACGAGCGTGCCATGCTCGATGCGGCGCGGCGGGTGGTCGAGGAACAGCTCAGCGTGCGAGAGGTCGAGCGCCTGGCGCAGGAACAGCGACCCTCCCCGACATCCGCGAGCCGGCGCACCCGTGCCACGCTACCCTCACCATCGGCGGAGACCGCCGAGGTGAAGCGGCTCACCGAACTCCTCCGTCGCAAGCTCCAGACGGACGTCCGTATCGATGGGCAGGGCACGGCTCGCGGAACGGTCTCGATGGCTTTCTATTCCATCGACGACCTGCATCGCCTCATCGAACTGGTCCTCGGCCCATCCTACAACGACGCGTAGCCGGACGCTCGCCACGCACAGGAGGCTCCATGTCCATCTTCCAGAAAGCGCCCGGTGATCGAACGGTCGCCCGCCACGAAGGCAGCGTTCCCGCAGGTGAAGGCAGTGTCTCCGTGGTGGGCGCCGGGATGCGCATCATCGGTGACGTCGAATCAGTCGGTGTCATCAAGGTCGAGGGCGTCATCGAAGGCGGCGTGCGGAGCGCGCAACAAGTGCTCCTCGGGCGGTCCGGCGTGATCCATGGTGATGTCACCGTCGGCGACGCGGTCCTCGGCGGCTCGGTGGTCGGTACCGTCCGCGCCGCCGGTCGCGTCGAGCTTCAGGGAACGGCGTCGGTCGAGGGCGACATACAAACACGTAGCATCGTCGTTCACGAAGGGGGGACGATCAACGGCATGGTGCGTGTGGGAGAGCAGGGCGCCCGTGTCGTGACGCCGTCCGCGGGCCATCCTCCGGTCCGACTTGCCGCGGATGCCTAGGCGCGTGCACAGAACCGGACGGATCCTTTGCTCATGACCGCACCCATCGTCCGCGCACTGCGATGTGTTGCCTCCTGCGGCCTCGCTCTGGCTGCGGCGTGTTCGACCGAAACCCGGTCAGCCAACCGGGATAGTGGGTCCGGCGCCACGGCCCTGCGCGTTGCCCTGCTGACGCCGGGGCCAATCTCCGATCAGTCCTGGAACGGCGGCGCTTATCAGGGGCTCCTCGAGATCCGCGATTCGCTCGGCGCGCAGATCAGCCACATCCAGACGCGCACGCCAGCGGAATTCGAGGAGAACTTCCGGCAGTACGGGGCACAGGGGTACACGGTGGTGTTCGGTCACGGCTTCGAGTTCCAGGACGCCGCGGTGCGCGTCGCGCCGGAGTACCCGGGAACCATCTACATCACGACATCCGGGACCACCACAGGGCCCAACCTGGCCGGGATTCGTTTTGCCTTTGAGGAGCCGTCATACCTGGCCGGCATCCTGGCCGCGCAAATGACGAAGACCCGAAGGATTGGTGCGATCGGAGGAACGGAGCTTCCGCCGGTGAAGGCGAGTTTCGAGGCGTTCACGGCGGGAGCGAAGTCCGTGGACCCTTCGATACAGGTAGCGGTCTCCTACATCGGGAACTGGGATGATGTTGGTGCAGGCAAGGAACAGGCGCTTGCCCAGATCTCGCGAGGGGTCGACGTCATCTTCCAGAACGCCGACGCCGCTGGTCTTGGGGTCTTCCAGGCTGCTCGCGAGGGCCGGAAGGCGTGGGTGATTGGTTCGAACGCCGATCAGAATCGCATCGCCCCCGAGGTCACCCTCGGCAGCGTGCTCATCGACCTTCCGCTCGCATTCCTGATGGTTGGCCGCGAGATCCGCGACCGCGCCTTCACCCCGCGCGTAATTGTCCTCGGCACATCGAGCCGCGTGGTACGGCTCGTACTGAATCCGGCGATCGTCGACCAGCTCCCCGCGGCTGCTCGCGCCTCCATCGACTCCGTGAGTCGCGGTCTTGCCGACGGGTCGCTGCGCATTCCCGTGGCCTCGCGCGACGCGGGTCGTTAGGCATGCCCGCCGCTCGTGACCTGGCCGACTGGCTCGATGCGCTCCTCGACGTGCCGGGCTTTCCCGACTATCCCGCCGCCCTGAATGGCCTCCAGCTCGATCACCGAGGGCCCGTGCATTGCATTGCAACGGCGGTGGATTTTTCGCAACGCACGATCGACGCCACGATCGCGACCGGTGCCAACTTCCTGGTACTGCACCACGGTATGTTCTGGGGCGGTGCGCAGCGGATCGTCGGGCCAGCGTGGCAGCGGCTGAGTGCCCTCGTCCGGCACGACGTTGCGGTCTACGCGGTACATCTCCCACTCGACGCGCACCCCGACCTTGGCAACTGCGCGCTGCTGGCACGCGAGTTCGCGCTCGAGCCATCAGCCACGTTCCATGAGTACCAGGGCCGCGCTATTGGTGCGTCGGGTGTCACTGACGTCGAGACTCGGATCCTGCTGGAGCACGCGCAGCGCTTTGCGAGCGCGCATGGTGGCATGGCACGCGCGACTCCGTTCCCCGACGGCGCCCGAACGAAGCGCTGGGCCGTACTGACCGGGGCAGGCGCCGACAGCAACACGCTGCACGACGCTGCGCGCCGAGGGATCGACACGCTGATCGTGGGTGAGGGACCGCACCACACGACCGTCGATGCCTCAGAGCTTGGCCTGGTCGTGATCTATGCCGGACACTACGCAACAGAGACGCTTGGAGTGCAGGCGATTGCCGCGGCGCTGGAGGCCCGGTTTGGGATCCACGCGGAGTTCCTGTCGCTCCCCACGGGATCGTGAACGCAGCAATTGCACTTCACGGAATCAGCCGCCGCTTCGGGGCCGTGACCGCGCTGAGTGACGCGCATCTCGAGGTTCGGCCAGGCACCGTGCATGCGCTGCTCGGCGAAAATGGCGCCGGCAAGACGACGCTCATGCGCATCGCGTTTGGCATGGTGCAGCCCGACGCCGGCACCGTATCCATCGACGGCCGCGTCGTGCGTCTGCGGTCGCCACTGGACGGCCTTGCGAGGGGCGTGGGCATGGTGCACCAGCACTTCACGCTCATCCCCGCCATGACCGTCGCAGAGAATATTGCGCTGGGACGTGTGGGCCGATTCGATCCCCACGTCGCGGCCGGACGAGCGCAGGCACTTGGTGAACGCACGGGACTCGTGGTATCGCCATCGGCGCGTGTCCGTGACCTGCCGATTGGCGCACAGCAGCGGGTGGAGATCCTCAAGGCCCTTGCCCGCGACGCACGTGTCCTGATTCTCGACGAGCCGACCGCGGTCCTGGCGCCCTCGGAGGTGGATGATCTCCTCGCGTGGATCCGCAGGTTTGCCGCGGCACAACACACGGTCGTGCTCATCACGCACAAGTTGCGCGAGGCCCTGGCCGTCGCGGATGACGTGACGGTGCTTCGCGCCGGGCGTACGGTCCTGCAGGCTCCGGCGTCCGAGGTCACCCAAGGCGCGCTCGTCGACGCCATGATCGGCGAAAGCGCGCGTGAGGAGCGTCATGGCGCGACATCGGCATCGACGCCAGGCGACGTCGTGTTGCGGCTGGTCGACGTCCATGTGCCGGGTGAGCGCGTCTCGTTGCGCCATGCTTCGCTCGAGGTGCGGCGCGGTGAGGTGGTCGGAGTCGCCGGCGTGGAGGGCTCTGGCCATCACGAGCTGCTTCGTGCCCTCGCCGGTCGCGTCATTCCGGTGACCGGGCGCGCCGACGTCCCGGCAGACGTCGCGTTCATTCCCGGAGATCGCCATCGCGATGCCGTGGTCCTCGACCTCTCGCTCACCGAAAATGCTGCACTACGTGGATTGGGCACGCGGCATGGTCGCATGGACTGGAGCGCTGAGCGGAATCGTGTGGCGTCGGCGCTGGAGCGGTTCGACGTTCGTGCCACGGGCCCCGAAGCGCCGATGCGGGCGCTCTCAGGTGGCAATCAACAGAAGTTTGTCCTTGCCCGGGAACTCGATCCTCTCCCACCGGCCATTGTCGCGGAGAACCCGACGCGTGGACTTGATGTGAAGGCGACACGCGCCGTGCACGAACGACTGCGAGCCGCGGGGCGTGCAGGTGCCGCTGTGGTGGTCTACTCGAATGATGTGGACGAGGTCCTCGCGCTTGCCGATCGCGTCTTTGTGGTGCACGCGGGCCTGGTGCGCCAGGTGCCGAGCAACCGCGAGGCTGTGGGTCGCGCCATGCTCGGCGTCGGTTCTTGAGCGTCGCGGCACGAGCGTCGCGGCGCCAGATCGGCGTTCTCGTCGTGGCGGTCGTCCTCGGCATGTCGCCATGGTTCAGCGCAACGGTCGTCGCGCCCGCAATAGTGCGCGAGTGGGACGCGACCGATACCGGCGGTCTCTGGCTCACGCTCGCCGTACAGGCGGGCTTTGTCGCCGGATCTCTCGTGAGCGCGGTGTTTCTGCTCAGCGATCGGCTGCGACCACAGCGTCTCGCGGCCTGGAGCGCGCTGGGCGCTGCGGTCGGCACGGCCTTGCTCGCTCTGCCAGCTGTGCAGCTCGAGACCGCGGTGCTCCTGCGCCTCGCGATAGGCGCCGCGCTCGCGGGAGTGTATCCCCCGGGAATCAAGCTGGCCGCCGGCTGGACGAGACAGCATCGTGGACTCGCCATTGGTGCCCTGGTCGCGGGAACAACGCTTGGCTCCGCCGTCCCTCACCTGCTGCGGCTCGCCGTGGCGCCAGATGAATGGAGAGCGTTGCAGTGGTTAGCGGCGAGTTGTGCGCTCGCGGGCGCGGCCCTCTTCACCTGCGTGGTGCGTGAGGGGCCCTACCAGGCGCCATCGGCACCTTTCAGCGCTCGCGCCCTGGGCGCTGTGTTCGCAAACCGCGGTGTTGTGCTGGCAACCGGTGGCTATCTGGGCCACATGTGGGAGCTCTACGCGATGTGGAGCAGCATCGGGCTTTTCTGGTCGGCGTTTGGCGCGACCCATGGGCTTGCTTCCCCGCTGACGTCAACCCTGGCCTTTGCAACGGTCGGAGCTGGCGCTGCCGGGTGTTTGTGGGCCGGCACAGTCGCGGATCGTGTCGGGCGGAGTCGCGTCGCCATGCTGGCCATGGCGATCAGTGGGTGTTGCAGCCTGCTCATTGGCCCGGCCACGTCGGGGCCAACGTTGGTGGTCGTCGCGATTGCCATCGTGTGGGGCATGAGCATCGTGGCCGATTCTGCGCAGTTCTCTGCCGCTGTGACGGAGTTCGCGCCGCATGACTACGTGGGCACTGCCGTCACCGTGCAGACAGCACTCGGATTCCTGCTCACGATGGTAACGATCGGCCTCGTGCCCGCGTGGAGCGCCACATGGGGATGGCGCTACGCCTACATGCCGCTGGCGATCGGGCCGCTGCTCGGCATGGTTGCGATGTGGCGTCTCTCCACGATCGAGGCTGCGCGAGCGCACATCGGAACTCCAGCAGCGGGTGGGGAGTAGCTTCCTGACCATGGTGACCGCCCCAGCCCCCCTTCATCGCTCGCGCTGGCGGCCCTGGGTGTTTCTCCTGATGATCGGCGTGGCGTGGAAGGTGGTCGTGTTCACACTCGGCGCTGCGGTTCCCCGCTGGATGGTCGGCGATGGCGTTGCCCACCTGCCCCCCGGCGTTCGTGGTTACGCGCAGCACGCCCAGGCCCTCGCACTCCCGCTCTGGAACCTGCCCATCGAGCGCCTTGGCCTCGTGCGAGCCACCCGAGTGCTGCGCGTCGACACGGTACGAGCCGCGACCCCGGCGGATAGCGCCGCGGGTGCATCGTGTGGTCACCTGCAGGCCACCGTGCGCGCGTACACCTATTTCGGGATTCCGTACGGCGAGGCCCGGATGTTGTGCGACACGGCCATCGTATACTCGCGCCTCTCTCGGCGCGGTCGTTAGGCGAGGCGTTTCGATGCGCATCCGGGCGGTGCTCCGGGAGGTCGTGACCGCCCTGGCGCTTGCGGGCGGCATCCTTGCCATGTTGGCCCTGCTCCTCGCCGCCGCGGGTGCCGATGTCGAACGCGCGATGAGCGCGCTCGCTCAGGGAGCCCTTGGTTCTCCCGGCACGTTTGCCTCGTCGACCCTCGTACGCGCCACCCCCTTGATCCTCACCGGGCTTGCGGTCGGATTGGCGTTCCGCACGGGCATCATCAACATCGGGGCAGATGGGCAACTGCTCGGCGGTGCCGCTGCGGCGGCGGCGATGGGCTACGCGCTGCACGGCGCCCCGAGTATTGTCGCGATACCCTTCATTCTCCTGGCGGCGTCGGGCGCGGGAGCGTTTGTGGCGCTCGGGCCGGCGATTCTTCGCCAGCGCTTTGGCGTGCTCGAAGTCATCACCACGATCATGATGAACTTCGTGGTGCTGTACGCCGTTGGGTTCCTGGTCCGCGGACCCTTGCAGGAACCAACGGGCATCTACCCGCAGTCGCCTGCGCTCGATGCCGCCTTTCGACTGCCGTTCGTGGTCCCGGGCACACGACTGCACGCCGGATTCGTGCTTGCCGTGGTGCTCGCCATCACCTTGTCCTGGATCCTGCGTTACACGGCCGCCGGCTTCAGGGTGCGTGTGGTCGGAGCGAACCCCGAAGCGGCGCACGTCGCGAGTCGCATCAATGTCGGACGACTCGGGATGCGCGTCTTTCTCACGAGTGGCGCGCTCGCCGGCCTCGCCGGCGGCGTTGAGGTGACGGGGGTAACGCTGGCGCTCTACGAGAACCTTTCGCCCGGCTATGGTTTCACTGCCATCGCCGTCGCGCTGCTCGGGGGACTCGAACCTCTCGGTATCGCCGTCAGCGGCATATTCTTTGGTGGACTCGCAGCCGGTGCATCGGCCATGCAACGCGAAGCCGGAGTGCCAGCGGTCCTCGTGTCCGTCCTCGAGGCCGCCGTCATCCTTGGGGTGACGGGCAGTCGGGCAATCTGGATGCGCCGGCGCATGGCGATGGGGCGGGCATGACGGACCAGATTGCCGCGTTCCTCGAAGCCACCGTTCGCACAGCGACGCCGCTGGCACTCGCCGCGCTTGGTGAGAGCGTGAGCGAACGCACCGGGGTAATCAACGTCGGCCTGGAAGGCGCCATCATGGCGGGCTGCTTTGGCGCCGTCGTCGGAGCAGCCGCGGGCGGCGTGTCGCTCGGGCTGCTTGGTGGGCTTGCCGCGGGAGTGCTCGTCGGCCTGGCCATGGCGGCGCTGGTCGTGGGCCTTCGAACCGACCAGATCCTGACCGGCACCGCGCTCACGCTCGCGGCCTATGGCGCCACGGGCACCCTGTCTCCGCTCGTGTTCGGCGCGCATGGCGTCGCGCTCAGCATCCCGACACTGGCTCCCATCGACGCGCCTCGGCTCGCGGCAATTCCCCTGATCGGCCGCGCCGTCTTTGCGCAATCCGCCATGACGTACCTGCTGGTCGGGCTCGTGCCGCTCACCTGGTGGTGGCTCTACCGCACGCATGCCGGACTCTCGCTCCGTGCGGTTGGCGAGTTTCCGCCAGCGGCTGCCGCCGCGGGTGTTCGTGTCAGTCGCGTTCGGTGGCTGGGCATTCTCGTGGGCACGGCACTTGGCGGGTTGGCTGGCGCAACTCTCGTGCTGACCGTGGGAACGTTCACGGAGCAGATGTCGGCGGGTCGGGGCTTCATCGCCATCGCCATTGTGGCGCTCGGACGCTGGACGCCACACGGTGCCGCGTTCGCCGCGCTCCTGTTTGGCGCCGCCTCGGCGCTCCAGTACCGTTTTCAGGCGGCAGGATCAGCGATCCCTTACCAGGCCTTTCTCGCGCTCCCCTACGTGCTCACGCTCGTTGTCCTCGCCGTTGGTGGTGGCCGGTCCCGCGCACCGGCTGCACTCGGGCGTTCCGATGATCTGGCGAGTTAGGTCGAGCCGTCAGCAGCCAGCATAGGGGCTTGACCAGCGCAGGCGCCACCGCCCCTCGGGCTGACGTTCGAGCAAGGCGTAGACCACACCATCCCCGACGTACCGGGCAAGGAGCACCACGGGTTCCGTGCGCCCCCGAGGCACCCCGGCCAAGAGCAGTTCGCTCGATTCGAGCGTTTCCTCACCACCCGCAGACCGCTCCAGGTATGCAAGGCGCAGGTCGCGAGCCCGCGTCGTATCGCGCTCGGCGATCAGCAGCAGGTGTTCCTGGATCGGGTTCGCCTCCTGGTTGAGCGCGCGACTCACCTCCGCGATGACCATGGGAATGCCATTGGGAAGTCTGGTCGAGTAAGCGCGTTTCACGACAAAGGGCAGGCCCTTGAGTGCTTCGACCGTATCACCCGGAGCCGCCGAGGCGACCCGCGCGAGCTCCATGACCTGCTTGAGGGAATCGGCGCGGGTCAGCTCTGGAAGCGAGTCGATGGTCAACGGCTGGAATCGATCCGTACGGAAGGCGACCGTCCATGTCGATGTATCTGTTCCCGTCAGACCAACCACGGGCCACGCCGAGCAGTCTTCTGGAACATCGATGGAGATAGCAGGCCCCAGGGACGCGGTGCCGAGTCGCCGACCATTGGCAAAGAGCTCGACGGGCATGGCACGATAGGCATCCACCTTGAAGTCGACCGTATCGAGTGAAGCGGTGGTATCAAGTCCGGGTACGATGACCGCGGCTTGCTGTGGGTTGGCGCCGATAACGAGGAAGATTGGTCCGGCAGCGGAATCCCAGGCGGCAGCAGGTACATCGATTACCGTGACCACGGAGTCCGGTGGCGGCGTGGTCAGGCTGGTCGTATCGTTGCTCCGCGCCGGAGCCTGACGCTCGCAGGCGATACCCGCCACGGCCATCAACCACCAGCTTCGACGCAGCGCGAGCCTCATGACGCCCAAATCTGTCTCTCCGGTGACCCGCGTCAATCGCTCATCACGCTCCCTGGTGGGTGTGCGGCATGGCGCCTAACACATCCCAGGGCTTCCTCGCCCGTATCGGTCTTGACCGGCCGGAGCTTCGAGCCTGGGCGATGTATGACTGGGCAGTCTCGTCATTCCAGACGACGATCCAGGTCGCCGTCTTCCAGATCTTCTTCATGGGTGTCGCGGCGGCCGACCTCGGTCCGGACCGGGCGCTGCAGTCCTGGGCCACGATCAATGTCGTCTCGGCGGTGATCGTCGCGATCCTCTCGCCAATCCTCGGTGCCATCTCGGACGTGGCGGCCGCAAAGAAGCGGATGCTGGCCGGGTTCATGGTGGTTGGGGTCACGGCCGTGGCCGGTATGTTCTTCATCGATCGTGGAGAGCATCTGCTCGCCGGGTGCCTGTACGTGATTGCCACCGTCGGCGCGACCGCAAGCGTCGTCTTCTACGAAGCCCTGCTGCCGCACATCGCACATCCTCGAGAGATCGATCGCGTCTCGAGCGCAGGCTACGCGGTGGGGTACGTCGGGGGCGGTGTCCTTCTCGCCCTCAACCTCGCGTGGATCCTTGCCCCGGCGGCCTTCGGCCTGCCGGTGAGCGACGATGGCGCGAGTCGAACAGGGACCCTGCCGGTACGACTCGCTTTCGTTTCGGTCGCCGTTTGGTGGTTTGTGTTTTCGCTCCCGCTCCTGCGCCGTGTGCGTGAGCCTGCACGTACCCGTGAGGCTGACGAAACCAGCGCCCAGCGCATGTTCGTCACGCCTTTCGTGCGACTTGGAGAGACGGTACGTACCCTGCGCACGTTCAGGCATGCGTTCCTCATGCTGCTGGCATTCCTTGTCTACAATGACGGCATCCAGACCATCATTCGCATGGCCACGGCGTATGGCACGGCGATCGGCATCGGACGCGAGTCACTCACCATCGCCATTCTCATCGTGCAGTTCGTGGGGATCCCGTTTGCCGTGCTGTTTGGCCTTCTCGCCGATCGCTTCGGCGCGCGGGCCTGCATCTTCATCGGCCTGCTCGCGTACACTGGCATCTCCATCATTGGCTACTTCATGCAGAATGCCAGCGACTTCTACATCCTGGCCGTCCTGGTGGGGATGGTGCAGGGTGGTACGCAGGCGTTGAGCCGTTCGCTGTTTGCCAGCATGGTTCCCGCGCACAAGTCCGGCGAGTTCTTTGGCTTCTACTCTGTCTTCGAGAAGTTCGCCAACATTTTTGGCCCGCTGCTGTTCGCCGTGACGCTCGCACTCGGATTCAGCAGTCGCAGCGCCATTCTCGGCGTGATTGTATTCTTCGCCGTCGGTGCCCTGATCCTGACCCGTGTGAACGTCGAAGAAGGGCGCCGCCAGGCCCGTGAAGCCGAGCGTGACCTCGTGACCGAGCCTGCCAGCTAGGACCAGCCCCTCGCCGTGC
>JADLCY010000007.1 GCA_020846935.1 Gemmatimonadaceae bacterium | reverse complement strand
GTCGCCGCGCCTTGTCAGCCTTCCTGCTCATCACTCATCCCTCCAGGGTCCGGCGCCTCGCCGGATGAGGGGAAAGTGTCACTTCGTCACACCGACCTAAAGTGCGATTCTGGCTGAACCACTACACCATCTACGGGACGCAAATAGTCCCCCTTGATGTTCCACAGTACGTAGCGCGCAACGGCTCGCACGGCAGAGTGAGACTTTAGCGAAGCAATTGCTGAGGCAATGCGTGCGTGTGTGGGATCACTGGGGAGCCGGACTACGTAGATACCGCCTCCCTCGATGCCAAATTGCCTTCCGCCTACGATGGTCCCGGACACCGACGCGACGATGCTGTCCTTCTGCGCTTGTGTCGCCGTACCAGCAAACTGCAACGTTATCATATCCCGCACAAACACGCCGGCTGTTCCCGACCCTAGGGCAACGTGACTCGCAGTGTTGGCGAGCGAGGCAGGGAGAGAGTCCGGTGGCAGTGCGGGTACGACCTGATAGGTACCGACCGCCGCCAGCTTCAGTCGCATCCGCGCTGTCCAGGTCGTACCTCGCAACTCTATCCAGCGTCGCTGCGTGCGGTCACCGGGTCGAAGGACTTTCAGCTCCGTCGCAGGAGCGAGTACATCGTCAAACCAGTAGAGTGCTATTCGACCGTTCGAGCTCGCCGAGTCCGGCAAGTAGCCTAACACATCCGAAGCGCCAGCTACCAGTTGGTCGCTGCCGTTGTAGCGGAGCACACTGTCCGCATTGAACCGTACCCTAACTCTCGGCACGAGGGGACGCGTGCCAACGTTCTCTA
Source organism: Gemmatimonadaceae bacterium (assembly GCA_020846935.1). Classification (NCBI taxonomy): domain Bacteria; kingdom Pseudomonadati; phylum Gemmatimonadota; class Gemmatimonadia; order Gemmatimonadales; family Gemmatimonadaceae; species Gemmatimonadaceae bacterium. The sequence continues at coordinate 146,889 of JADLCY010000007.1, read as the reverse complement.
TCACGATCCCTATTCGTAGCGATCCCGTGGTAGGATCAAAGATCGCCGCCGTGTCGCTCAGTAGCTTAATCTCGTGCGTTAGGCAGTATGGCGTACCGTAGATTTCCTGCAGGACGGGTGGACCGGCGGCCGAGTCGAAGCGCACCTCAAAACGTGAGCATCCGTCCCCTACCTTCAACTCTACAGTAGGCTGGGGTACGCCTAGGCGTGGGCCTACTGGCTGTTTGTCCTCCATACATCCCAAGCAAAGCGCAGCAACAATAGCAAGTGCGGGCATAGGACGCCGAGCCCCGGTACGGGTGATTCCTCTCAAAGCGATGAGCCTCGGAGACAGTGTGACGAACGGGAAGGGTCTAGGCGACCCTGCCTTGGGAATATGAGTTGCTGAGTCGACCCCCGAAAGCTGATCCAGATACTATATCAGTCCTCGACGCGGCGAGAGCCGAGCGTAGTGGATGCGAAGGAGCCGATTTGACCTGACCCCCATTCCTGTACCAGAGGTTTAGTTAGTCCGGTTGGGGGTTGGTTGAAGTTGCAGTGATCAGTTGAGCTTTCGCAAACTCGTCCGGGGTGCGATCGGCGAGGCTGCGATGCGGCCGAGCGACGTTGTCGTCGATCCGCCACGCTTCGATCGTTCGCTGCGCGTCGCAGAGACTCACGAACCAGTTCTCGTTGAGGCACTCGTCGGTGAACTTGCCGGTTGAATCGACCCGGGATTCCCGGAGGCTCCATTTCATGAGAGAATGGAGTCATGAACAAGCGCACGCGGTATTCTCCGGAAGTACGTGAGCGGGCGATCCGACTGGTGCGCGAGCAGCGGGGCTCGCATGCCTCCGAGTGGGCGGCCGTCACGTCGATTGCCACGAAGATCGGCTGTTCGACCCAGACGTTGTGGCAGTGGGTCAAGCGGCAGGAGGTCGACACGGGCCGGCGCCCTGGGGTGACGAGCGCCGACCAGGCACGGGTGAAGGAATTGGAGCGTGAGGTGAAGGAGCTGCGGCGCGCCAATGAGATCTTGCGCAAGGCGTCGGCGTTTTTGCCCAGGCGGAGCTCGACCGCCGCGGGACGTGATGGTGGCGTTTGTGGATGCCCACCGCGAGGTGTACCGAGTCGAGCCGATCTGTGCTGTGCTGCCGATCGCTCCGGCAACCTACTACGAGGCCAAAGCCCGACAACGGGACCCGGCTCGGGCACCCGCCCGGGCGCGACGCGATGCGTGGTGCGCGGGCGTCGCGTGCGGACGACGATCCCCGACCCGGTCACCGAGCGGCCGCAGGACCTGGTGCAGCGGGACGTCACGGCGACGCGGCCCAATCAGCTCTGGGTGGCGGACCTGACGTACGTGGCGACGTGGCGCGGCTTTGTGTATGTGGCGTTCGTGATCGATGTGTTTGCGCGCCGCATCGTCGGCTGGCGCGCCACGACGTCGCTGCGCAGCGATCTCGCCCTGGACGCGCTGGAGCAGGCCCGGTACGACCGCGCGCTCGACGGCCCGGTCGTCCACCACAGCGACCGTGGGTCGCAACCCGAACTCAACCGGTCGTCGCAACAGGTGATGTGTTTGTAGATCGTTGTAGTTCGTTCAATGCTTCGGCAGGGGTCTGCCAGTTCAGTGTCTTTCGTGGCCGGGAGTTCAGCGCGAGTGCGACCGCCGCGAGATCGGCGGCGGTGTAGTCGCTGAGATCCGTGCCCTTTGGGAAGTATTGCCGCAGCAGGCCGTTGGTGTTCTCGTTGGTGCCACGCTGCCACGGGCTGCGTGGATCGCAGAAGTAGATCGCGAGTCCGGTATCCAGGCGAAGTTGGACGTGTTCCGCAAGCTCGGCACCTTGATCCCAGGTCAGGGACCTTCGAAGCTGCGTCGGTAGCTGCTTGATCGCCCGCGCGATCGCCGATCGGACTGCGGTGGCACCATGTCCGGCCAGCGGAGGGCCATTCTTGGTGTCGGTACTCCGTCGGCCGTCATAGTGAGCGGCCATGCGTGGGAGATGCAGTAACAGGGTGAAGCGTGTGGTACGCTCGACGAGTGTGCCGATCGCTGAGCTCTCGAGGCCAAGAATGAGATCGCCCTCCCAGTGTCCCGGCACCGCACGATCCGCCACGTCAGCGGGGCGCGCGCTGATCATGATCTCGGGGGTGACAAAGTGTTTGCCGGATCGACCGGTCCGTGCCCGAGGCACCCGTAACGCTCTCCCCGTGCGCAGGCACGCCGTGAGTTCCCGTCGCAGCGCCCCACGACCCTGGATGTAGAGCGATTGATAGATGGCCTCGGCGCTGATGCGCATCGTCGGGTCGTCGGGGAAATCCAGCAGAAGACGCTGGGCGATCTGTGTGGGACTCCACGCGCGCGCCCACCGTCGATGCTGCCGTCGGCCGCGCTTTCGTCCAGTCCACGCGACCGGTGGTCCGGGGCCAGCTGGCCGGTCGGCGTCGCGATCAGGCCAGCCAATCGCTCCTGCACATCGTGCCGCAGTCGTGCGTTCACCGCCAGCTTGGCGGGCTTGGGACGCGTGGCCGCGCGATCCGCGTGCCACTGTGCGGTCGTTGCCGTGTAGTCGAAGTTACCGCTTCGAGTGGCGGCATTGCGTCGCAATTCACGGGAGATCGTCGACGGGGCCCAACCGAGTCGACGGCCGCACTCCCGCACACCATGACCCGCGGCGCGTAGAAGCGCGAGTTGCTCGCGCTCACCGAACGAGAGATACCGGCCGCTGAGCGGCGGCGCCGATGCGGCGAAGTGGGTCGGAGGCATGCCACCAGCTTGCCGGAACCATCGGGCGCCCACCACCCACGACACACGGGCCTCGGCGACGGCTGCCTCCGGATAGAACCCCCGAGCGATCGCCTTCCAGAACTGCACGCGATCAGCGCGTCGACCCACCGGCGGTCGTCCTGGTGAACGCAGCGGCCGTCGCGTGCTCTTTGCCGATCTTCGGCGCCCACACTTGGTCATCGATCCCCCCACCGAAGAGGTGTTTCGACGACCGATTGAATCCACCCAATACGCCGGGGCGGCGTACCAGGCGCTCCTGACCCGACACGGCGCGGTGCTCCTCTGGGATTGATTGCGCCCCGGCGGCGACGGCGACCCTTCACCATTAACTGCACCGGTTCAGCCCGTGAATCGCCGCACCACCAGCCCCACAACGCCCGCCGCAAGGACAACGAGCGGCTCAGGAACGCGCCGCCACCGCAGCAACACCCCGGCCGTCGCCAGTGCAATCAACGCCGTGGCCAGGTCCGTGATGGCGCGCCGACCCAGGACCACCGCCGCACCGGCGATCGCCCCCGTCGCCGCCGCGGTCACGCCGTCCACGAACGCGCGCACCTGCGGATTGTGTTTGTATCGCTCGAACGATGGCGCAAGCAACAGCGTGATGAAGTACACGGGCGCAAACACCGCCACTGACGCGGCCACCGCACCCAGCACGCCGGCCACCAGGTATCCGATGAACGACACCGTGATCACGACGGGCCCCGGCGTGACCAGCGCGACCGCAACGGCATCCAGGAATTGCCGCTCGCTGAGCCAGCCATGCTCCACGACGACACCGCCGTGCAGGTAGGGCACGATCGCGAGCCCACTGCCAAACACGAACATGCCTGCGCTCGCAAAGAAGGCGAAGATCGTCACCAGCATTCCGGGCGCTGCGGCGCCGAGCCATCCGGTCACGGCCGAGTCCTGCACGGCAAGCGGCGCCCAGACCATCGCGGATGCCGACGGCCGCCAGCGCGCGCGTGCAATCATCACCACGACCCCGCTGGCGACGAACAGCCAGACGAGTTCACGCTCCGTCCACGCGGTCACGATGCCGGTGACCAGGAAGACGAGCCAGCGCAGCCCGTCGTTGCCGACAGTGCCGCGGGCCAGCTTGATGGCGCTCCGCGCGATGATGGCGATGACCGCCGATCCGATGCCGTAGAACGCGCCGGCCAGCCATGGCGCGCCCCCGAACTGCACGTACCCGATCGCGATGAGAAGCACCATCACGAACGACGGCATGACAAACGCCACGCCGGCAATCGTCGCACCGCGCGCTCCGTGTGCGCGCCAACCCAGGTAGATCGCGAGCTGCGCGGCGAGCGGACCGGGGGCAAGCTGCGCAAATGCGAGTCCGTCGCGGAACTCCTCGCGCGTCACCCAGCGACGCGTGTCCACGAAGTCCCGCTCCATGTACCCGACCAGGGCGATCGGGCCACCAAAGCCGGTGGTCCCCAACTCGAGGAAGTAGCGCGCCAGCTCCATCGGTCGCGGCGGTGTGGCCACGCCCGCGTCAGTCCGCGCCTGCGGCGCTCCGGCCGGCATCTCCCTCATCGCGTGCTCAGGCCGCGGTCAGCGCCACCCGCAAGCCGCACGGCGGGCACCCGAACGTGACCTAACGCGAGAACACCGCACCATGCGGCGACACGGTGGCCGTACCGCCGTGCGGCCACGTCTTGCCCGACATCCGGAATCCGAACTGCGTGGCCCCCTCTTCGTGAAACCGGGCGTCGATCGACAACCGACCGGTCGTCGAGTCGAACCGCGCGATCACCACGCGGTCGCTCATCGCTCCGTAACCGGTGATCACCACGCGACGCCGGTCGGGTGACACCGCCAGCCAATGCGGGACGTCGTCGGGACCGAGCGCAATCCGACTCACCTCGCGCGGGTTCGCCGGGTCGCTCACGTCGAGGCTTACCACGCCGTTCAGCGCCGGCACCGTCACCAGATAGTACGAGCCCACGACTACGGGAATCGCGCAGTTCGTTCCGTCTTTCTGCGGGAACGAGGCCACGAGCCGCCCCGTGGGCGCGGCGCCCTCGAGCCCTTCGAGCAGGTAGAGCCCGCAGTTGAACGTGGACACGAGCACGGTCCGACCGTCAGCGAGCACACGGGGTTCTGCGGTCAGGAGTGACTCGGACCCTCGAGGCCCGTCGGGCAGCGTCAGGGTCGAAAGCAACGTGAGATCCGACAATCGCCAGATCTGCACCTGCCGGGACGCGGCGGCGTCCCCCTCCATGTCGGTCGTCGTGCTCACGACCCGATCGAGCGCGGGTACCACCGCGGCACTGTAGACTCGCGTCGCGGGATCGATGCCCGGCGCATTCGCCGAGCGCGCGCGAATCGCCGTTCCGTCCGTCGACAGCTCGACGAGCCCGCCTGGCGCCACGCCGCTGCTGCCATGCTGCATTTGAAAGGTGGCCAGCACGTTCCCGGTCGGAAGTCGGAGGAATGAGTGCGGATGCGCGTAACCCTCCACGTCGCCGAACTGCGCGGCAATCCGGGGCTGCGTCGGCGTGGTCAGATCGAACACAAACGTCTGCCCAGAGGCAAAACCGTTGGCAAAGAGCTGACGGTCGGCCGGCATCTCGTGCTCCGTATGGTGCGGCACGTTCAGTCGGCCAGGCACCGGGAGCGTCGTGACGAGACGCCCATAGCGGCCGGTGTCTTCGGTAACGTCGAGGACGGCCAGGAAATCAGGCTGCGTGGAGTCCGCCGAGGCCGTCCACAGGTACAGATACGACGGCCTGGATTCCTCACGCACGCCGCCACACGCCCCGGCCGCGAGGCACGTCAGCAGGGCAATCCCTGACCTGGTTGCTGCGCCCCGCATGGCAGTTCCTCCCGGAATTGGCCACCAGAAGGTCTCCGGTCCAGGACTCGACGGCAAGGCTGAGATCGCTCGCCGGCTCCTGCAACCCTCACCCTCGGCGCGACCGGCTGTCGGGACTCAGGGGGTGACGACGAGCATCCTGACGAAGGTGGCCAGCCGCTCCGCCTCTTCGCCGGTCAGGTCGCAGGGTACGTTCGACAGCGTCACCACCACGCCGGGCCGCACCGCAAGCGCCGAGTGATAGCGGCCCGGTCGCGGCGTTCGGCAGGCCGCTGCCGGGTCATCAGCGTCCACAAAGGGCGCCCCCGCGTCCCCTGCACGCTCGCGCCTGCGCGCGCCGCTCGATGCCCGGCCCTGTGCACCAAAGCCGTCGGGATCCTCCCTCCACCGCCGGAAGAGTCCGACGGCCCGATGCACACGCCGAGCGTATTCGCGGATCGAGGATGGATAGAAGTCCTTGCCCCGCTGCTCGGTGAACCGGTCGACCACGACGTCGAGATCCTGCTGGTCCAGGTGCTGCCGTTCGTCATCGTCGAGGACGCCAAGCACGGTGCGCGCCGCCGCGGTCAGCGTCTGCGCGGTGGTCGCGGGCAGGAGACCGCAGTCCCCCGCGTACTCCAGGAAGTCGATCAGGTCGTCGACGGAGTATTCGTGTGCCATGGGTTTGAACGTCTGGGAGCGGCCGGTACCGAGACAGTAGAGCGACGGGGGCGACCTGGCACTCCGGGAGTTTCCCCTCACTCACTCGGGAAATCTCGCACTCTCACGTCCGGCATTACCTGACGCAGCGCCGTCTCCTTCCCTACCGCTCACGCGTCACCGAAGGCCAAGATTCTCCGCGCCAACCGGCATGCGCGTCGGAGACCTGCATGCCCGATCCACCTTACCCGCACATCTGTTCAAGGACACCCATGGGCGACGCGCACCCGGTGCCTGCGTCAACACGGCTGGAGACGTTCAGCTACGACGACGACATCGTCAGGAAGTTCCTCTTCGTGACCATCCTCTGGGGCTTTGTCGGCATGCTGGTCGGCCTGCTGATCGCCATTCAGCTGGCCTGGCCCGCGCTCAACATCGCGCCGTACCTCACGTTCGGGCGACTGCGCCCCCTGCACACCAACGCGGTCGTCTTTGCCTTTGTCGGGAACGCCATGTTCACCGGCATCTATTACTCCACACAGCGGCTGCTCAAGGCGCGGATGTACTCCGACGGACTGAGCAAGGCGCATTTCTGGGGCTGGCAGCTGATCATCATCGCGGCCGCCATCACGCTCCCGCTTGGCTTCACCCAAACCAAGGAATACGCCGAGCTCGAGTGGCCGATCGACATCATGATCACCGTGGTCTGGGTGATCTTTGCCGTGAACTTTGTCGGCACGCTCATCCGCCGGCGGGAACGGCACATCTACGTCGCCCTCTGGTTCTACATCGGGTCGATCGTCACCGTGGCGATCCTGCACATCTTCAACAACCTCGTCATCCCTGCCGGCCTGTTCAAGAGCTACAGCATCTATGCCGGGGTGCAGGACGCGTTCATGCAGTGGTGGTACGGGCACAACGCCGTGGCCTTCTTCCTCACCACACCGTTCCTCGGACTGATGTACTACTTTATGCCGAAGACGGCCGGCGGACCGGTGTTCAGCTACCGGCTGTCGATCCTGCACTTCTGGACCCTGGTGTTCATGTACATCTGGGCCGGCCCGCACCACCTGCACTACACGTCGCTGCCGGAGTGGGCCTCGACGCTCGGCATGCTCTTCTCCGTCATGCTGTGGGCGCCGTCCTGGGGCGGCATGATCAACGGCCTCCTCACCCTGCGCGGTGGCTGGCACAAGGTCGTCGACGACCCGATCCTCAAGTTCATGGTCATCGCACTCACGGGATATGGGATGGCCACCTTCGAGGGCCCGATGCTTTCCGTCAAGAGCGTCAACGCCCTCTCGCACTACACGGACTGGACCATCGCCCACGTGCACTCCGGTGCGCTCACGTGGAACGGCTTCATGACGTTTGCGATGATCTACTGGCTCGCGCCGCGCCTGTTCCAGACGCAGCTCTACAGCAAGCGACTCGCCGAGGCGCATTTCTGGGTCGCCACGGTCGGCGTGCTGCTGTATGTGGTGGCCATCTACAGCGCGGGCGTCACGCAGGGCCTCATGTGGCGCGCGTTCGACGAGACAGGGCGCCTGAGCTACCCGGACTTCGTGGAGACCGTCGCGCGCCTCATTCCGATGTACTGGGTTCGCGTGCTCGGCGGGACGCTGTACCTGGTCGGTGTCGTGATGTTTGCCTGGAACATCTTCAGGACGTGGAAGACACGTCCCGCCGCTTACGTCGTGCCGGAGATCCAGGCACCGGCGCTCGCGCCCGTGTACGTCGAAGAACCGATCCGGGAGGGAGCAGACGTGCCCGCGTCGGCCTGGGCGCGCTTCGTGAACCTGACGTTCCACCGCAAGTGGGAGCGCATGCCTGTTCTCTTCACCGTGCTCACGACGATCGCGGTGCTGGTCGCGTCGCTTTCCGAGATGCTCCCCACGTTCCTCATCAAGTCGAACGTGCCCACGATCGCGTCGGTCAAACCGTACACGCCGCTCGAGCTGGCCGGACGGGACATCTACATCCGTGAAGGCTGCGTCAACTGCCATTCACAGATGATCCGCCCGTTGCGCTTCGAGACCGAGCGCTACGGGGAATACTCCAAGCCGGGCGAATCCGTGTACGACCATCCGTTCCTCTTCGGCTCGCGGCGCATCGGGCCGGACCTCGCGCGCGAGGGCGGACTCAAGAGCAACCTCTGGCACTTGCGCCACTTCGAGAATCCGCGGGAGATCAACCCGCGCTCGATCATGCCGTCGTATCCGCACCTGGCCACGAGCGACCTCGACTTCGACGGCATCCAGAAACGCGTCGACGTGATGACGATGCTCGGCGTGCCCTACGGCGACGCCGTGAACAGCGCGCCCGACCTCGCGCGCGCACAGGCGCGGACCATCGCCGCCGATCTCGCGTCCACCGGTGGTCGCGCGGGGCTCGAGTCCCGCGAGATCGTGGCGCTCATCGCGTACATGCAGCGGCTCGGGCGTGACATCCAGACGCCCACCGGTAGCGCCACCGCCTCGACGGGAGGGCAGCCGTGAGCCTGACCGACGTCATGAGCGGCGCACAGCTCGATGCCTATGCCCAGGTCGCGCTCGTCGCCTTCATGCTCGCGTTCGGACTCATCGTGTGGCGCATCTTTTCGCGCCGAAACCACGAGACGTACCGACACGCCGCCCGCATGCCGCTCGACGACGACCAGCCGCAGACCCCACGCGCGCCGCACGACGACTCCGAGACCTGACCCATGGACAAATCGCCCTCCGACTCCACCGATCGCCTCATCGAGCACTCCTACGACGGCATCCAGGAGTACGACAACCCGCTGCCGCGGTGGTGGGTCTACCTGTTTTACGCCACCATGGTGTTCTCCGTCCTGTACTGGTTCAACATCGGGGTGGGGATCGGCCCCGGACGCATCGCGCAGTACGACGCCGAGGTGGCGGCGGCCCGCGCGGCGCATCCCGAACCGGCGGCGTCGTCATCGGCCGACCTCGCCGCCCTGGCCGGTGACGCCACGGCGCTGGCGAAAGGCAAGGAAGTGTTTGTCACCAACTGCGCCTCGTGCCACAAGGCCGACGGCGGAGGCCTCATCGGCCCCAACCTGACCGACAAGGCCTGGATCCACGGCAGTTCCCTCGCCGAGATCCACAAGACCATAAACGACGGCGTGCTGGCCAAGGGAATGCCCAACTGGGGTAAGCTCCTCAAGCCTGACCAGGTTGATGTGGTCACGGCGTATGTCGCATCCATCGCGGGCACCAACGCGCCGGGCGGCAAGGCCGCCGAGGGCACCGTCGTCCCGTGATGTCGCGAGCGTAGCCGGACATGTCGAGTCCCCCAAAGGTCAGAGGTCGGGTTCTCCCGACCATGAACGAGGACGGATCACGCCGCTGGATTCGCCCCAAGCCGTCCGCTGGCGTCTGGAACTCGCGTCGTCGCGTCGTGGCGTACGCGCTCATGCTGCTCTACCTGGCGATCCCGCACATCCAGCTAAGGGGCAAGCCGCTGATCCTGCTGGACGCTCCGCGACGCGAGTTCACGCTGTTCGGCTACACGTTCCTGCCGACGGACACGCTGCTGTTCATGATCTTTCTCGGCATCGTCGTCCTCCTGGTCGTGTCGTTCACCGCGTTGTTCGGTCGCGTGTGGTGCGGCTGGGGGTGCCCGCAGACGGTGTGGATGGAGTACCTGTTTCGACCGCTCGAACGCTGGTTCGAGGGTGGCCGCGCCGGTTCCCTGGGTATCGACCGCGGCAAGGGGCACCTGCACCCCCGGCGCGTGCTCAAGTACGCGGTCTACGCGGCGCTCGCCGTGATCCTCGCCAACACGTTCCTCGCCTACTTCGTCGGCGTCGACCAGCTCAAGGTCTGGGTCACGCAGTCGCCGGTGGAACAGCCGACGTCGTTCGCCATCATGGCGGTCACGACGATCCTCGTGTTCCTCGATTTCGCCTACTTTCGCGAGCAGACCTGCACCATCGCGTGTCCGTACGGCCGCTGGCAGTCCGTCCTGCTCGACCGCGCGTCAGTCATTGTCGCCTACGATCCGGGCCGGGGCGAGCCGCGGCAGAAGGGACGCGACCGCACCGGCGCCGGCGACTGCATCGATTGCTCGGCGTGTGTGCAGACCTGCCCCACCGGCATCGACATTCGCGATGGTCTGCAGATGGAATGCATCCACTGCACGCAGTGCATCGATGCCTGCGATGCCATCATGGACCAGGTCGGAACCCCGCGGGGCCTCATCCGCTACACTTCGCGTGAGGCGCTCGAGGGAGCACCGCAGCACCTGCTGCGTGCCCGGACCATTCTCTACCCGGCGGGCCTCATCGTGCTGCTGGGCATTTTTGCCTGGCAGTTGAGCATCAAGTCCACCGCCGATGTCACGCTGCTCCGCGCCCTCGATCAACCCTTCAGGGAGGATGCCGATGGCGCCATCTCCAACCAGGTGCGCGTGCGCATCGCGAATCGCTCCGGCGAGGCGCGGAACTATCGCCTCGCCATCATCGGCGCGGACGGAGGCCAGGTGATCATTCCGGTCAACCCGTTCCCTGTGGCGCACAACGCCACGGAGACACTCAGCCTCTTCGTGATCCTCCCCAAGTCGGCATTCACCGCGGGCCAGCACGAAATCAGGCTCCGCGTCGACGACGGCGCGGGCTTCGACGAAGAGTTCCCCTACCAGCTCCTCGGCCCGACCGGCGCCACGAGCCGGACGCCGCCCGCTGGCCCCAGCTCAACACACGGAGCCCCATGACCACTCGCCAGGCGTCCGCGGCAGCACAACCGACGCGCAGCGCGCTGGCCCGCTACGGCTGGCCGGCTGGCATCGCCACCGTGCTGGGGCTCACGGTGGCCGGCAATGTGTGGATGATGGCCGTGGCCGGGAGCGATCCCGCCTTCGCCGTCGAACCCGACTACTATAGAAAGGCAGTCACCTGGGACGCGCACATGGCGCAGGCCCGCGCGAACGCGGCGCTCGGTTGGAGTGCACAGGCTCGCCTCGAACTCGCCCAACCCGGGGCGCCCGGTCGCATCGCGGTCACGCTGCGGGATCGGGTCGGCAGCATGATCGCCGGCGCCAGCGTTCGCGTGGAGGCGATGCACAACGCGCGCGCGTCCCGACGCCTGGAGGTCGCACTCGGCGCGCGGGCGCCGGGTGAGTATTCGGCGGCGATCGACGCCGACCGACCGGGCGAATGGGAGGTGCGCATTTCGGCGGAGGCCGGTGCGCAGCGGTTCACGGAAACGTTGCGCCTTACCGTGTCGCGGCCGCCCGCCGCGGCGCCGGCGTCCCCGTGACACTCGCGCTGACCCTCTCGGTGCTGGGCGCGAGCCTTCTTGGCTCGATGCACTGCGCCGCGATGTGCGGCGGGTTCGTGTGCCTGTACGCCGGTGAGCGCCGCGGCGCTGCGGCCCATCTGGCCTACAACGGCGGCCGACTCGTCTCCTACGTGGGCCTCGGTGCAATCGCCGGGCTCGCCGGGTCGACCGTGGACGGCGCGGGCGCCATGCTGGGTGTGAGCCGATTGGCCGCCATTGTTTCCGGGGTACTCCTCGTCACGTGGGGCGTGTCACTGGTGCTCAGAGCGCACGGGGTGCGAGTCGGCGCCGGCAGTGTGTCGTTTGCCTCCCGCTGGATGGGCCCGGCGCTCGCACGCACTCGCCACGCCTCGCCCGTCGCGCGCGCTGGCACGATCGGACTCCTCTCGACATTGCTTCCCTGCGGCTGGCTCTATGCTTTCGTGGCGACCGCAGGCGGCACGGGGAGCGTTGCCGGGGCGCTTGGCGTCATGATCGCATTCTGGGCGGGAACGGTCCCCGCCATGCTGGCGGTCGGCGCTGGCCTGCAGCGTCTCACGGGCCGCTTCCGCACGCGGCTCCCTCTCGTGACGGCCGTAGCCGTGATCGTCATCGGCGCACTTTCGATCGCCGGCCGCCTCACGCCAATGGTGTCGCACGCTTCCACGGCCACCAGTGCTCACCACGCACGCTGAAGCGCGCGCCTCGCGTGAGGTCGCCTGCACGCACTGCGGCCTCGTGGTTGCCGCTGGCGAGGTACGTCCAGCTGCGACGGAACAGTTCTGCTGCGCTGGCTGCCGCACAGCCTGGGAGATCCTTCACACACACGGGCTGGATCGGTACTACGACCTTCCCGAACGGCGGGCGATCGCCGTGGCCGCCACGACGCGTTCCTACGACGAGTTCGACCATCCCGCGTTCCACCAACTTCACGTGCGGGCGATCACGGGCGGGCTGGCGCGCGTCACGCTCGTGCTCGAAGGCGTGCACTGCGCCTCCTGCGTGTGGCTCGTCGAGCGCGTGCCCGTCGCATTGCCGGGCCTCGTGCGCGCCGAGCTCGATGCCCGACGCTCGATCGTGACCATCGAGTGGGACGCGACCGCCGTGCGACTCTCCGCGGTCGCGCGCACGCTGGCCTCGCTCGGATATCCTCCGCATCCGCACCACGGCAACGCGCGCGAGGAGGTGCGTCGACGCGAGGACAGGGCCGCACTGGTACGGATAGGCGTCGCGGGCGCGATCGCGATCAACGTGATGCTGGCGGCGCTCGCCATGTATGCGGGCTGGTTCGGCTCCGGACTCGAGCGCGAGTTCGAGCAGTTCTTCCGCTGGCTCTCGCTGCTGCTCGTCATCCCCGCGATCGTCGGGCCCGGTCGCGTCTTCTTTCGCGGGGCCTGGGCTGCCGTGCGCACACGCACGCTGCACCTCGACCTTCCCATCGCTATCGCCCTTGCGGTCGGGTTTGCGCGCGGCGTCGCCAACACGGTCACCGATCGCGGACCGATCTATCTCGACGGCATCGCCCTCCTGATTTTTCTCCTGCTCGTCGGGCGTTTCCTGCAGCAACGATGGCAACGCGCCGCGACGGATGCCTCGGAGCTGCTGCATTCGTTGACGCCCAACGGGTGCCTCATCGAAGACGCCAACGGCACGGTGCAGGAGGCACCCGCCGCGGCGCTCCTGCCCGGCATGGTGATGGTGGTGCGCGCCGGCGATACGCTCGCCGCCGATGGCGTGGTGGACGACGGAACGAGCGCAGTAAACGTCGCGTGGCTCACCGGCGAATCGCGACCGGTGTCCGTCGGGCCGGGCGACGCGGTACACGCCGGGACGCTCAACGTCAGTGCGCCGCTCCGGGTGCGCGTCACCAGCGCTGGAGAAGCCACGCGCGTGGCTCGCCTGCTCCGCCAGGTGGAGGAGAGCGCGCAACGCCGCGCACCCGTGGTCCTGCTCGCCAATCGGTTGTCCGGATGGTTCGTCGCGACCGTGCTGCTGCTCGGGGTGGTGACGTGGGCCGTCTGGCTGCCGCGCGACCCGGACGCTGCCCTCGATCACGCGATCGCGCTGCTCATCGTCACGTGCCCCTGCGCGCTGGCGATGGCGACGCCGCTCTCGGTCACCGTCGCTCTGGGCCGCGCGGCCAGACTCGGCATCTTTGTACGTGGTGGGGATGCCTTGCAGGAACTTGCGGGCCACGGCACCATCGTCCTCGACAAGACGGGCACGATCACCGAGGGGGCGAGCGCACTCGTGGCCTGGCACGGCGATGATGATGTGCGCCCCCTCGTGCTCGCCCTCGAAGCCGGCTCGCTCCATCCGGTCGCCGAGGGCTTTCGCCAGGCCTGGCCAAAGCTGGCGGTACCGAGCATCGACGCGACCACCCACATGCTCGGCAACGGCATCCGCGGGCGTGTGGCCGCGCGCGACGTGGTCGTTGGCTCCCCATCGTTTGTTCGTTCACAAATGACCGGTGCCTCGCCGCTGGAGGCAGCACTCCCCATCGACCTCACGCCGGTATGGATCGCGGTCGATGGCCGACTCGCGGCGGTCGCCGGCTTTGGAGATCCCGTGCGCCGGGACTCGGCGGCGGCGATCCGCGCCCTTGCCGAGCGAGGCTGGACATCGGTCATGCTCTCCGGCGATGCGGCGGCGGTGTGCGCGCACGTTGCCGATCGCGTCGGCATCGCGTCGACGGCGGTCACGTCGCAAGCAACGCCGGAGGCCAAGCAGGCGCACGTCGAGCGGCTGCGACGAGACGGCGATCGGAGCACCGTGGTCATGATCGGCGACGGCGTCAACGATGCGGCGGCCATCGCGACGGCCTCCGTGGGCATCGCCGTACATGGCGGCGCCGAAGCAGCGCTTGCCACAGCGGATGCATGGCTGGCGCGCCCGGGGCTTGGACCGATCGTCGAGCTTGTCGACGGCGCGCGGCGCACCATGCGCATCGTGCGGCGCAACATCGCGTTCTCACTCGCCTACAACGCGGTCGGGGTGGGCCTGGCCATGACCGGCACGATCAGCCCCGTGGTAGCCGCCGTGATGATGCCCCTCAGCTCGCTCACCGTGGTTGCGGGCGCGTGGTACGGACGCAGCTTTCCGCAGCGGCCTGTTCGTACTGACGCGACGCCGCGCGAGCGGAGGTTTGCCGTATGACGATCATCTATGTGGTACTCCCGCTGGCGCTTCTGATTGTTGGAGTGGCGTTATGGGCCTACGTGTGGGCCGCGCGCAGCGGCCAGTTCGATGACCTCGACACTCCGGCGCTACGGGTGGTCGTGGACGCCGACGGCGACGTGAGCCCGCCGCGCCCAGCAGGTCGTACCGATGCGCGTGGCCACGCGCACGCCACCCCGGAACAGCCATGACGGCCCAAGCAGGCCGCGGCCCTGGCCGTGAAGACCCGGCCCAGCCACCGAGCGGCGTGACCATGATCGCAGCGAAGCGAGTCCTGGTCGCCGGCGCCACGGGTGCCATCGGTCGCGTGTTGTGCCGCCTGCTCGTCTCGGACGGGTGGCAAGTGGTCGGCACGACGCGGCGCGCCGAGGCGGCACCGGCGCTCATGGCGATGGGCGTCGCGCCCGCCATCGTAGATGTGCTTGACGCTGATGCTCTCCACGCGGTGGTGCTCGCCGCACGACCCTCGGCCGTGATCCACCAGCTCACCGACCTTCCCAAACAGTTCGAGCATGACGCGCTCCGCGAAGCGCTGCCTCGCAATGCCCGTCTCCGCGAAGTCGGCACCAGGCATCTGGTCGATGCCTGCGTCGATGCCGGCGTTGGACACGTCATCGTGCAGAGCATCGCGTTCGCGTATGCGCCCGGACCGATCCCGCAGTCAGAAGACGCCCCGCTGAACATCGATGCCGCCGACAAGATGGCCGCACAGACAGCGCGCGCCGTTCACGTGATGGAGCGCCTGGTGCTCTCCGGCCCGTTTCGTGGCGTCGTTCTGCGCTACGGTCGGCTCTATGGTCCCGGCACCTGGACCGACGTCCCACCATCCGCCGCGCCCGTTCACGTCGATGCCGCCGCGGAGGCCGCGCGGCTGGCGCTCACGCGCGGTGAGGCCGGGGTCTACAACGTGGCGGAGCCGGACGGCACGGTTTCCATCACGAGAACCGTCACGCAACTGGGATGGGATCCGAGCTTCCGGATGCCGGCGGACTGAGTCAGAGGGTGACGCGCTGCCTGTTGTAGAGCACGGCAAACCAAGCCGCACTCGATCTCTTCGCCCGCGTCCTCCTTCGCCTTGGCCACGCGTTGTGGCCGTGGGCTCGTGTCGGGTTTGCAGCTTGCGTCCTGCCTTGTTGGCGGCGATGGTTTGACATTCATAGCGGCGGGTACCGCAAAATCCGTTCGCTCCGGGCGGCGTGGACTGCAAATCGGGACTGGGAATGCGCCACAGACGATGGTTGCATCTTGTGGTAGTGTTCGTCGCATGCTGCGGGCTGGCTCAATGCTCGAGCGGGCCGACACTACCTGACGTTCAAGTGTCCATGGTTGTGCTCGACGACACGGTGCGCATCATCCGCGACACGAGCACGTTCAGCACGAGTGTCCGCGTCAGTGTGACCAACCAGGATGATCGCCCGTTCTACACGTTCCCGTGTGGTCACACCTTGATGCGGCGGAGCGCAAGCGCGGACCACGCCGTATTTTCGCAGCCCTGCCCGGAGGGTCCCCGCATCCCCGTGGCAGTTGAGCCCGGACACGGCACCACCGTGAGAATCGTCCTGCGCGTACGGCGTGATACACTCGGCGATCGTTGGCCCAACGGAAGCATTGACGGCGACTACTACGTGATCGCATGGCTGGTGTCCTCTCCGCCGACCGCAGGGTTCTCGAGCCTTCCGCTTCCCACAAGGCGTCGCACGTCACCGACGTTTCCTGCGCGTTTGCGTGTGGTGGCCGATGGCTGACTGACGCCGGACGCCAAGCTGGAAGTGCGAATGTCGTTGGGGTCCCTGTTCGTTCCGTTCATCCCCGTGGTTTCGCTGATCGTTGTGAGCGTTACTCGTCGTCCTATCGGAGAAGCGACGGGCGAACCGGCCCTCGTAGAGGTGCTAGGCGGAAAACACGACGCCGGCCCCGTGAGGAGCCGGCGTCACTTCGTTCAGGAACTGCCTGCCTTACGACTGCCGGCAGGTGGGCTGCGCGGTCACCTTGGCGTTCGACTGACGCTCGGTGATCGAGATCGAGAAGAAGCACCCGACTCGCTTGCCGGCGTCAGACGTGGTCGTCCACCTGTCGCTCTTGAGATTGAAGCGATAGAGGTCGGCCAACCGACGGCCCTGCATGAAGAGGCCCACGCTGCGCTCGTGCTGCAGGATCGCCGACGCCGACACCGTGCTCGCCGACGTCCAATCCGGAAGACCGTAGGCCGTACGGATCGTGTTGATGGCGGTCGCGAAGGTCGTCATCTGGTTGTTGGCCAGCGCGACTTCCGCGATGATGAGCTGCATATCGATACCCGACGTGACCGCAAACGGGATGAAGTTGCCGTCGGTGTTGAAGGTCGCGTTCACCTTGCAGCACCGCTCCACGTTTTCGCTCAGGATCGGGTCCGCCTGGTTGGTGATGGGATCGACCATGCGGATCGACGCCACACGCGTGCCAGCCGTGGTGCGCACGACAAAGCGATCGCCACCGGCGAGTTCGAGTCGCTGATTGATCTCGAAACCCGACGACGGGTTGCCCGACGCCGTGGCGCTCGGGCTGATGTCGAAGCGGTACTTGAGCCCCGTCATCAGCGCGTACGCGGCCGCCGCATCGGTCGCCGCCGCCGCGTCGTTCACGAGCGGTTGCGCCGGCGCAGCACCACCGGGGTTCAGCTTGGCCCAGATGGCCTTGTTGAACCGGGCGGATGCCCGCATCGCGGTCAGGTTGGCCTTCGTCGTGTTGTCCGTGGCGAGGGCCAGGCCCTTCGTGGCGTAGTCGATCGCCTTGTCGTACAGCGTGCCCATGTTCGCCTCGCCCACCGGATCTCCATTGTCCGTGCGGAACGAGCTGATGACGTAGTCGTCGTACATGTCCGGAATCACGCGGAACATGACCGCCGCGAACATGTAGGCGCGGGCGAGGTCATTGGCGTCCGTGAGCTTCCCCGCCTTCTGGAATCCAAGCAGGCGCTGGATCGACTCCTCGGTCAGGTATCTCGCCTCCGACACCTGGAAGCTCGCCGCATCCACGTATTCGTTCGACGGATCGGAGACGCCGCCATCATCGAGTTGCTTGAAGGCGTCACGCGACCCCGACCACACGAGTTCGTCCGTGACCGCGCCGTATGGCGCGAGGAGCGAGTTGAGCGCACGCATCGTCGCGCCGCCCGCCCCGTTCACGATCGACCCCGCCGCAGCCGGGTTACCAAGCGATTCGTCACCAACGTTGTTGGGGTTCTCCACCTCGAGGAATTTGTTGCACGCCGTGGCCGCGACGGCGGCCACGACGAGCACGGCGTTGCGCACGCCTCTCCCGACGCGGATTCCCATGGGGGTGTAGGAATTCATCGTCATGATCTCCTTAGTAGCCGAGGCGGACCTGGAGGGAAATACGGCGCGAGAGCGGATACCCGAACGCGTCGACCGCATCGAGGAAGTTGTTGTCACGACCGCCGCCGTCCACGCGACCCTGGGCATTTACTTCAGGGTCCGTGCCCGTGTACGGCGTCCACAGGAACAGGTTGCGGCCCGAGAGTGTCAGCGCCAGATCCTTGGCTCCGAGCTTGGCAGCCAGGCCCGCCGGTGCCGTGTAGGTCAGCGAAATCTCGCGCAGGCGCACCATCGAACCGTCTTCCGTGCCATTGAGGCCGTCGTACGGGGACAGTGCCTTGAGCGTCATCCACGACTTCGCCGCCTCCAGCCGCTGCTGTGCAGTCGACGCCGGATTGTTGATCGTGGCTTCCGCCGTGGCAGCCTTGATCGTATTGCGGCCGATCAGCGGATTCGCGTTTCGGAACTGGTCGGTCAGGTTCGTCACGCGATAGTTGCCCGCCTTGTACTCGAGCAGCGTGGCAAAACGCCAGTTGCGCTTGAGGGTCAGGTTGGCACCAAAGGCACCCTGCCAATCCGGGAACGGCTTGCCATCGGGATGGTCGAGGAAGTCGCCATCGCCGTCCTCGTCCACACGCATCAGGTTCAGGTTGTCCAGCGTGCGGGCCTGGCCGAGGTAGGCGAGCAGCTGCGCCTCGGTGTCGGGAACGCCATCACCGTTCTGGTCAAACGGCAGCTGACCGCTCTGGAGGCACTTGTAGGTCGCGTTCGCGGGACGCGCGGAGCACGACTGTACGAGCTTTGCTCCGAAGAGTGCGCCCGGCGCTTCGCCTTCCTTGATGAAGTTACGATAGCGCGGATACGAGCCACCGACCTTGAGCGGAGCAGCGCCACCAAGCGAGGCCACCTTCTGGAAGATGTACGCGCCGTTGGCGAACAGGTCGAGCGACAGGTCCTTGTTCTGGACGAGGAACAGCTTGCCGGTGATGTCGTAGCCGTGCGCCTCGAGCTTGCCGATGTTCGCGAGCTGGAGGTTCTGGAAGCCACCCGACGGGGCGAACTGCTTGGCGACGAGCACGTCGTTCACCGAGCGGTTCCAGTAGGTGAAGTCGATACCCACCTTGTTGTTCATGAAGCCCGTCTCGAACCCGGCTTCCCATTCCGTCGAGATTTCGGGCTCGAGGGCGGGGTTGCCAAGGCCCTGGGGACGGAGGCCCGACCCGAAGATCGACGTGATCGGCTGGTAGGTCGTGAGCTTGTCGAACGCGCCGGGCTGACGGCCCGACTTGCCGATCGCGGCCCGCACGCGGAACGTGTTCAGGCCGAGCGGGCTGCCCCAGCCACTCATGTCCGACGGGACCACCGAGATCGACGCCTTGGGGTAGAGCACACCCTTCTGCGTCTCACCGAAGGCCGACGAGTAGTCGTAGCGCGCGCCGCCCGTAACGAACATCCACGGCGTCACCGACAGCTGTTCCTGAACGAAGTAGCCACCGTTGGTCGCCGCGTTGAGTGACTCGTTGACGACCTGCGTGTTGCCGGCGCCCACGACTTCGATGCCCGGGCCGGGGAAGTTGGCGTCCGAGCCACCCACCTGGTACGTACGGCTCACGAAGCCCTGGAGGCCAACGACGAAGTCCGACTCGCGCCCGAGGATCTTCGACTTCCACAGGATCTTCGAGTCGATCGTGTACTGCCGATCCTTTCGTGCGTTGGAGCCACGCGCGCCGTTGGGCGTCTGGCTCGTGAACTTGTCGATGTTGTAGCCGAAGGGCGAGAACGAGAATGAGCGATCGTCCGTCGCGTCCACACCGAGCGTCGACGTCCAGGTGACGCTCGACGACGGCGTGTAGGTCGCGTCAATGATGCCCTGGAAACGCCCCGCGTCGTTCATCGTTTCCTGGCCCATCGCCTCCTTGACCGTCATGAAGGCGGCGTTCCCTGCCTCGTTGCCGGCGCCGGAACACGTGCGCGGGCTCTTCACCGACGACGCGTCGCAGTTCGCCAGTTCGGGCTTGCCGAACATGGAGAGCGCGGTCACGGCGTAGATGTTGTTGTTGTTGTTGATCGTCTCCTGGTGCGTGTCGTAATACCCGGCGCGGAAGCCAAAGCGCAGGTCGTTCGACACCACGATGCCCAGCTGCGTGTTGCCGGAGATCTTGCGGTTGAAGTCGCGCGCCGTGCCGAACTCCTCGAGTCCGACGGGGCCATTCTCCTGCCCATAGCGACCGGCCACGAAATACGTGTAGTTCTGCGACCCGCCCTGCACCGTGCCGCTCCCCTGGGTTCCCAGGCCCGTGTCCATCGGCCGGCGCGGCCAGTCGGACTCCATCATGTCGTAGGCCTTGAGCTGCGTGCCGTAGAACTGCGACAGCTTGGCCTCGGTGCCGGGGCGCACCCAGCCGTAGGACAGCTTCACGCGGTCTTCCGGATACGTGAGCATCGACTGCTCGCCCTGGAACGTCCAGCGCGCCGCACCCGAGTTGCCACGCTTGGTGAAGATCTGGATCACGCCGTTCGACGCTTCGGTCCCGTAGAGCGTCGCCGCGGCAGCGCCCTTGAGGATCTCGACGCGCTCGATCGTGGCCGGGTCAATGTCGTCCAACCGCGACGGCGAACCGCCGCCGCCGGCGCCGACGTTGTTGCCGAAGCCGCCACGCGCGTTCATGCGCATGCCATCGATGAAGATGATCGGCTCGTTGGACATGGAGAGCGACGCATTGCCGCGGATGCGGATGCGCGCGCCTTCGCCTGTGAGACCCGACGACGGCAGGCCGACGAGACCAGGCTCACGACCCTGCAACAACTCGGTCGGCGACGAGATCGGCGCAAACTGCGGGGGCTGGACCGTAGCCACCGTGTTCCCGAGCTTCTTCACTTCGACCGCCTGACCCGACCCCGTGACGACCACCTGCTCCAGCTGAAGCGCCGAGACGGAGAGCGTGAAGTCCACCGTCGACGTCTGCCCCGCCGTAACCAGGGCCGACTTGCTGGCCGGTCCGAATCCGATGAGTCGGACGCGGACATCGACCTGCCGAGCCGGGGCGCCGGTGATACGATAGAAGCCCTGCCCGTTGGTCAGCGCTCCCAGCGTCGTTCCGGCGATGAACACCTGCGCGTTGCCGAGGGGCCGACCGGAGCCTTGCTCCAGTACCGACCCTTCGACCGTCCCAGTGGCGCCCTGCGCGGCCAACGTTCCGGGGGCGATGGCCGTAAGGACAGCCAACAGGGACATTGTGCTACGGACATGTCTCACCATGCGTTCCTCCATGTGAACGGGGTGACTACGAACCACAGGCCGTGGGGTCGGCGCTCCCGGGATGTCCAGCCCGGGTGTGGCATTCCTTGCAGCGGGCAAACACCCGCGAGGCAGCAGGGCTGAGCAGGCGCAATTCGGACGCAAAGGGGAACCCGGGATCAGCTGACGTATGTCAGCCGATTCCGGAGACAGCTGTCGTGGAACGCGCCATTATGCCCCCACCCGGAAGGCGTGTCAATAAATCGTGGGACGAATGTTCGAAAATTGTGCGGAACCCCTCGGAGCGCCTTGCCGCTGTGAACACCGCGCCATCCGAAGACAGGCCAGCCACCGCGCGCTTCAGCGCCGCTCGTCGGCGCCCCCGCCCCACGGAATGATCGAAATCCCGCCGGTCCGCTCGAGGATCGCATAACGCACCTGCGCGCGGTCCATGATGCCCTGGTGCAGCCGCGCGGACTCCATCACGTCACCCAGGTCGACCCGGACACGGCGCATCGCGGCCTCATCGGCCACCCCCTCCCGGATCAGGACCGTCGGCACGTCGTCCAGCCAGCGGGCCAGCGTCGGGCTCCGATCCTTGCCCACGCCTAACGCCACGTCGATCGCCACCAGCGTCCCGACGATCACGAAGGCGTTGAGCATCGAACTCCCGTCCCCCACCATCGCCGGCTGAATCGCCTCGCTCAGGATCAGCAGGATCACCAGATCAAAGGTCGTGATCTGCGCCATCGTCCGCTTGCCGGCCAGCCGCAGCACCAGCAGCACGAATCCATAGATCATCGCCGCGCGCACGGACGAATGCGCAATGCCGGTGCCGGTGGCGGTCACGCGCACGGCACCAAAGATCAGCAGCGGCGCGGCCACGAACCAGGACACCCGCCGCACCACGGCGAGTCGACGATCGAACCGGACGTCCTTCTCGGTCGGGAACACACGCACTCCGTGGGCAAGGGCGGGGATCGTGGCGCACCACCCCGTCAAGCGCAACACCGTGGCCAGCCCAACCGGCTCAGTCCGGGCGCGCCCCACTCGGCGCGCTGGCCCGACGCCGCACCTCGTCGAGCATGGCATCCAGCGCCGCCCGATCAAAGTACCTCCCACGCACCATCACCCCCCGGATCGATCGCGTCGCGCGCACGTCAATCAGTGGATTCGCGTCCAACACCACCAGGTCCGCCACCATCCCCGGCTCCAGCCCCGCAGAGCGACGGTCCTGGCCAAGCCAACGCGCGCCGTTGATCGTCGCGGCCTGCAGCGTCTCGAGCGGCGTCAGCCCGGCTTCCTGCAGCAACGCCATCTCCTGGTGCAGGGCAAAGCCGGGATAGACGAAGGAGTTGAGGAACCCGGCGTCAGTCCCCGCGAAGATCGTCACCCCCGCCCGCTGAAGCAGCGGAATCCTGGCCTTCGCAAACTCGTAGCTCCGATGCCGACGCTCGATGCCCGCCGCATCCGCTCGCGCCGCCGCCTCCACGCGACCCCGGTACGTCGCGCGCAACCCGGGCCCGATGAAGGCGAGTCCCGGATCCCGCGTGTGGTCGTCGGAATCGAGATACGCCAGTGTGCGACTGATGCTCAGCGTCGGCGTGATGGCGACGCCCCTCTCCGCCATCAGCCGATAGGTCGACATCGCGATGTCCTCGTCGAATACCTGCGCCGCATTCTCCGGCGGCACGCGCCTCGGGATCCGCCCTTCCGCGCGCTGACGCGCCAACTCTGCCTCGCGCGGTGACCCGGCCTTGATGGCGTACGAGAGGTGCTCGATCGAACCGAGGCCCGCCTCGACCGCATCACGCACCGCGATCGGCTGGGGAATGTGCGCCGAGCTCCGGAGCCCGCGACGGCGCACCGCGCCTAACGCGTAGAGAAACAGCTCGGGATCCAGCGTGTTGTCGGTGATCTTCACGAAGTCCGCACGCAGCGCGACGATCCGGTCCAGCGCCGCGTCGACCTCCGCGCGCGTCCCCACCTCGAGGTCGCCGGGCCAGATGGACTGGATGCCCTCGAGCTTGGGCCCCGAGGTGAAAATCGTTGGCCCGTCCATGGCGCCGCTCGCGATCGAGTCGCGCCAGGCCACCACGGTGGTCGCAAGGTCGCCCGCGGCGTCCCGAATCGTCGTGATCCCGTTCGCCAGGTACAGCCCCAGCAGATTGCGGTTCTCGGCAATCAGCGAATCACCACCGCCAAAGTGCATGTGCATGTCCCACAGCCCGGGGATCACGAACTTCCCTCGCGCATCGATCACCCGTGCGCCAGGCGCGGGGCTCACCCCGCGATCAGGGCCCACGGACGCGATCACCCCACCGGCCACGCGGAGGGTCAGACCAGAGCGCGCCACGCCCGAGCGCACGTCGATCACGGACGCGCCGGTGATCAGCACCTCGGACGTCTGCGCGCGGGCAGACAGCGCGCCGGTCACGAGAAGCAGGGCGCAGCAACGATGGAACATCGAGGCCTCCGGAGTGAGTCGTCCGCACGATACGACCGTGAACCGGATCTGCGCACCTCCTCGGGAGAGGCGGACTCGCGTAGCGCAGGCGCGACGAGGAACCCAGTCTGCCCGCCGCCTTCGTGCCGGCACTGCGTGCGGAGCCACCTGGTCTGCACCGTGCGATCGTCGAGGCACGCGAGGACCGGGTCGCTGAACCGATCCGCGAGTGGCAGGCGTCATGCCAAGGATCCGGGCAACGGCCCCCCGCGTAGGAACAGCGGTTGACAATGACTCATCACCCGATGTCCCTTTCGATTCACGTTTCGAGCTGATGACGCACCCCGACGCACAGTTCTGCGAGCAGGTCACCCGGCGGCACGCCCGCACCTTTTCCGTGGCCAGCCTGCTGCTACCGGCAGAGAAGCGGCGCGCGACGTACGCGCTCTACGCCTTCTGCCGCGTCGCCGATGACCTGGTCGACCTCGCCAACGACGGCCTGGAAGCCGGGAGCGTCACCCAGCGGCTGGACCAGCATCGTCGCGCCCTCGACCGCGCGCTCTGCGGCGCGGGAACGGACGCGGTATTTCGGGAGCTGGCGTGGGCCACCGACCGTTTTGCGATCCCCGCCGCCCCCCTCGTGGAACTGCTCGACGGCGTCGCGGTCGACATCACCGCGCGTCCGCTCGATACCTGGTCCAACCTGCTTGCCTACTGCGAGGGCGTGGCCGGGAGCGTCGGCGAAATGTGCCTCGCGGTCATGAGCGTTGGCGGCACGCCGGGGGCCAGGCCACTCGCGGTGACGCACGCGCGCGCCCTGGGTGTGGCGATGCAGCTGACGAACGTGCTGCGGGACATCGGTGAAGACGCACGCCGAGGGCGGTGTTACGTGCCCACCGACGAGTTACTCGAGTTTGGCTTCGCGCCGGACGATGTGATCACAGGTCGCGCCGCGCGTCGTCGTGACGCATGGGAAGGGCTGATGCGCCGTCAGGTGACCCGCGCGCGCCACTACTACCACCTCGCCGCCCCGGGCATCCCGATGCTCGATGCGGATTCACGGCGGTGCGCGAGCGCGTGTGCCTCAGGGTATGCGCGAATTCTCGACGCGATCGAGCGGAACGGCTACGACACCTTCACGCAACGGGCGCGACTTGGTTGGCGCGAACGCGCCGTGGTGCTCGGCCGTGCGCTGCTCGATCCGGCCGGCGCGGCGCGCGGGTCGCTGGACGACGTGGCCACGGCGTGATTGCGCCCGAGGTCCGAACGACCGAGCGACTCGCCCGGGGACTGCTGATCGCGCACCTGGCGCTCATCGCGTTCTCATCGCTGGCGATGGTCACGGTGCTGAACGGCCCGCCGGGGCCAATGCTCCAGCAGGAGCCGAACGCGACGATCATGCGGCTCGGCTGGAAGTTCTCGGGGCCGACCTACGTGGTGCTGGGCGCGCTCGCGGCGCTGGTGCACGCGGGCGGGCGGCTGGGGTGGTGGCGCGCCACGGCGCTGCTGGTCGTCGGCTCCGTGATCTCGTTAGGCGCCGAACTCGCCGGCACCGCCACGGGGCTGCCGTTCGGGGACTACCGGTACACGCCTCTGCTGGGCTACCGCATCGCCGGTCTGGTGCCGTTTCCGATTCCCATCTCGTGGTTCTACATGCTCTACGCCTCGCTGGCGATCTGCGGACGACGACTGGCGCCGGCCGACGATGCCCGCTCGCGCTGGCGGTGGGCGGCCGTGGCGGGCCTCGTGCTCGTGGCGTGGGACGTATCGATGGATCCAGCCATGGTGCGCACGTCGCACTGGCTCTGGGGCAGCGGCGAGATGTTCACCGGCACCGGACTGCCCGCGTGGGTCGTCGCCTTCTTCACGCGCGATGCGTTCTATGGTATGCCGCTGTCGAACTGGTTCGGCTGGTACGTCACCGGGACGCTCGTCGCGCGCGCGATGCTGGCCATCGCGCCGCCAACCGCGTTCACCGGTGCGATCAGCCCGAGCCGCCTCCCGTTGGTGTTGTACGCCGCCAACGGCGTCATGCCGGTGGTGCTCTGCGTGCGGGATGATCTCTGGGGGGCGGCGATCCTCGGCACCCTGGCCATGACGCTCCCGCTGGCGCTGACCTGGCGACGCGTCGCGCGCCACGAGGGTGCCGCGGCGATGGTCACATCCACCGCCTAACGCCGGCCCTGCGCCGTCATGCGGGTCGCCATCATTGGTTCCGGCTTCGGCGGCCTCGCCGCGGGCATCCGCCTCCTCGCCCAGGGCCACCGGGTCACCATCCTCGAGAAGCTGGACCAGCCCGGCGGACGCGCCGCGACCTTCACCCAGGACGGCTTCACCTTTGACGCCGGCCCCACGATCATCACCGCCCCGTGGCTGCTGCACGAGCTCTTTGGGCTCGGCGGGGGCGCGATCGACGACTACGTGCGGCTCGTGCCGCTCGACCCGTTCTACAATGTGCGATTCGGCGACGGCTCGGTGTTTCGCTACTCCGGGTCGCACGACGAGATCCTGCGACAGGTGCGCGCCTTCAGCCCGGGCGACGTGAGCGGCTACGAAGCGTTTGCCCGGCACACCGAGGCCATATTCCGCACCGGCTTTGCGCTCATCGATGCGCCGTTTCTGCGACTGGGCGATATGCTGCGTGTCGCCCCCGACCTGGTGCGACTCCAGTCATGGCGGTCGGTGGCCGGATACGTGAACCGCTTCATCCGCGACGAACGCTTGCGGCAGGTCTTTTCGTTTCACCCGCTCCTGGTCGGCGGAAACCCGTTCCAGACCACATCGATCTATGCGCTGATCCATCACCTCGAGAAGACGTGGGGCGTGTGGTTCGCGATGGGTGGCACGGGGGCGCTCGTGCGTGGACTCGCCCGTCGGTTTGCGGACCTCGGCGGCGAACTGCGGCTGAACACCGAGGTCGCCGAGATCGAGGTGCAGTCCCGGCGCGCCACCGGCGTGCGCCTCGCAGATGGGGAGATCGTGCAAGCGGACGCGGTGGTGAGCAACGGCGACGTGGCCGCGACCTACCTGCACCTGGTCCCGGCGCATGCACGCACGCATCACACCGACGCGCGCGTGCGCCGCCGTCGGTACTCGATGTCGCTCGTGGTGATCTACTTCGGCACGAACCGGCGCTACGACCACCTCGCCCATCACGAGATCCTGATGGGTCCGCGCTATCGCGGTCTGCTCGACGACGTCTTCGTCAACCGGCGGCTTTCGCCGGACTTCTCGCTCTACCTGCACCGCCCCACGGCAACCGACCCCTCGCTGGCTCCACCGGGGTGTGATGCATGGTACGTGTTGTCACCCGTGCCACACCTCGGCGCCGATATCGACTGGGCCAACGCAGGCCCGGCCTACCGGGACGCCATCATGCAGCACCTGGAGGCCCATTGGCTTCCCGACCTCTCGCGTCACCTCGTGACCGAGCGGCGCATCGAGCCGACGTATTTTCGCGACGCACTCAACAGTCACCTGGGCAGCGCGTTCTCCCTCGAGCCCATTCTCACGCAGTCCGCGTGGTTCCGACCGCACAACCGGAGCGAGGACATCCCCAACCTCTACTTCGCCGGCGCGGGCACTCATCCCGGCGCCGGCATTCCCGGCGTACTTTCGTCCGGCAAGATCGTGGCAGACCTGATCGGCCGCGCCGATGCGTAGGCCCGGGCTCAGTACCTGATGCCGACCTGAAAGCGCGCCGTGGGATACGCCGTGGGAATGTCGTTGTACTCCGCCTTCACACCGAGCACCCGTTTGGCGCCCACGCCCGTGCTCACGACGAAACGCTGTGCTTTCCCGAGGATCCAGCTGTAGTCGACTATCACGCCAATCGTCGGACGCGTCTCGGCCTGGTCAGGCCGGTTGGGCTCGTCCTCCTGAACGCGCGTGATGCCGCCCGCAAGGCCGACCGCAAAGCCATCCGGCGCCTCCTCATTGAGGTAGAAGCGCAGCTTGGACTCCAGCGTCGTGAACGATCCGTCGCCCCACCCGAGGTAGGAGCCGATCAGCCCTACCGACACAAGGCCGGTCATCATGCGCTCGTACTCCACGGAGAAGTATTCGAACGGGATGCCCAGCGGATCGATCGTCAGCAGGTTGCGATAGCCCAATGTGGGCTTGCTCTCCTGCGCGGCCACGGGCCGAACGCCAACAACGGCAGCCCCGGCCAGGGCGGCAGCAAGGGACCAGGTGATCAGGACGGAACGACGGACGTGCATGACTCCTCCGGAGTATTTGTGACGGGCGCAGCCCTGTCCGCCTGTGCGGCTTGGACCGGGTTTCAGCGCCCATTACCTTCCAGCGTTCGACTGGTACCACTGCAATCCGCCCAACGATCCCTCCCGGCGGACGCCCGCTGAGACTCCATGAACATCGCGTTCGAATCCCGGAAAAGCGACGGCGCCGAGCGCCTCATTCAGGTCACCATCCCCGTTGACGACGTCAATGCCGCCCGGCAGGATGCCGCGCGCAAACTGGCCTCGCGGGTAAGTATCCCCGGCTTCCGCCCGGGCAAAGCGCCGGCCGCCATGGTGATGAAGCGCTACGGCGACGCCATCAAGGCCGAAGCGCTGGACCACCTCGTGCAGGCCGCGTATCGCGAGGTGATCGATCGCGAAAAGATCAAGGTCGCCTCGCAGCCGCACGTCCACGATCTCAAGTTCGAGGACGGCCAGCCCGTCTCGTTCGAACTCCACGTCGAAATCCGGCCGGAGCTGACACTCTCGCGCACGTCCGGGTTCAAGGTGGAGCGCACGGAGCGACACGTCACCGACGAGCAGGTGAGCGAGCAGCTGGAGCAGCTGCGCGAGCAGCGCGCCAATTGGTCGCCGGTCGAGGGCAAGCCCATGGAGGGTGACCTCGTCACCGTCACGCTGGCCACCGCGGCCGATGACGGGACCATCCCCGAAGGCAAGGAGTACAAGATCGTGCTGGGCGCTGGCCACGCGATCCCCGGCATCGAGGAGGTCATCACCGAGTTGGAACCGGGTGCCTCAGCGGAGCGCCTGGTGAAATGGCCCGATGATTTCCCCGACGAAGCGCAGCGAGGGCACAGCAAGATGGTCTGTGTCGCCCTCGCCGACGTCAAGCGCAAGTCGTTGCCCAACCTTGATGACGCGCTGGCACGCGAAGTCGGCGACTTCGATTCCCTCGAAGCGCTGCGGACCGCCGTCCGTGCGGACATGCTGGAAGCCGCCAGGCGAGAAACCGATGCCGAGGTCCGCTCGCGACTGCTCGACGAGATCATCGGCGCCAACAGCTTTGACGTGCCGCCGAGCTGGGTGCAGCAGACGGTGGATGGCTACGCCAACGCCTACCAGATTCCGGACAGTGAAAAGGAACGGTTCGTCGGACAGTTTCGTCCCACCGCGGAAAGACAGGTTCGCCGCGATCTGATTGTCGAGACTCTGGCCGAAACTGAGAACCTGAAGGCCTCCGAGGGTGAGTTGGACGACAAGGTCACGGAGCTTGCAGAGAAACGGGGTCAGAACCCAGGACAGGTCTACGCGACCCTGCAGAAGGCGGGACGGCTTGCCGAGCTGGAGCGAGGCATCACCGAGGAAAAGGTCTTCAAGTGGTTGTTTGAACGAAACACCATCGAGTAGCCCATCATGCCGAGCATCTACGCACCCTACGTCATTGAGCGATCCCCGCGCGGCGAAAGGACTTACGACGTCTTTTCACGCCTCCTCATGGATAGGATCATCTTCCTGGGGACTCCAATCAACGACGACGTCGCGAACATCATCATCGCGCAGCTCCTGTTTCTCGACGCCGACAACCCGGGTCGGGACATCAACATGTACATCAACTGCCCGGGAGGCAGTGTGTCGGCCGGTCTGGCCATCTACGACACCATGCAGTTCCTCAAGTCACCGGTGTCGACGATGTGCATGGGCATGGCCGCCTCGATGGGGGCGTTCCTCCTGGCCGCCGGGAGCGCGGGCAAGCGCATGGTGCTGCCCCACGCCCGAATCATGATCCACCAGCCCTCACAGAACGGCGGTGGGGGCACGGCGTCCGATATCGAGATCCAGGCGAAGGAGATCCTGTACCTGAAGGGCAAGATGAACACCCTGCTGGCCAAGCACACCGGCCAGCCGGTCGAGCAGATCGACCGTGACACCGACCGCGATCGCTGGATGTCGGCCGAAGACGCCAAGGCCTACGGCTTGGTCGACAACATCGTCGCCAACCGGACCGAAAGTCCGGAGGGTGCAAAGCCGGTGATGGCGGGCGTGTGATCCGCGCCGGGGTTCGGGGGTGAGCGTTCTCACACTCGAACCCCGGCGTTCTTTGCTTGACGAGCCCTGCGACCGTCTCTTACGTATCGCCGCAGTCGCCGGCCCAGAAGTCCCGAAACCGCCCTGGCGGGAGCGTCATGTCCCACGACAAACACCTGCGTTGTTCCTTCTGCGGCAAGTCCAAGGACTCGGTGCGGAAGTTCATTTCCGGGCCGTCGGTCTACATCTGCAATGAGTGCATCGCGCTCTGCAACGAGATCCTGGCCGAAGACGAGGAGCGCGAGGTCGCGGAAGCGATCACGCAGGTTCCCACGCCGCACGAGATCAAGGACGTCCTCGACCAGTACGTGATCGGTCAGGAACAGGCCAAGAAGGCCCTCGCGGTCGCGGTCTACAACCACTACAAGCGCATCAACTCGGGGAGCCCCCGGGACAACGACGTCGAGCTGGACAAGTCCAACATCCTGCTCATCGGCCCGACCGGGGTCGGCAAGACGCTGCTCGCGCAGACGCTCGCTCGCATCCTGGACGTTCCCTTCACCATTGCCGACGCCACGACGCTGACCGAGGCGGGTTACGTCGGTGAAGACGTGGAAAACATCCTCGTCCGGCTGCTGCAGGCCGGCGACTTCAACGTCGCCGAATGTGAGCGCGGCATCGTCTACATCGACGAAATCGACAAGATCGCCCGCAAGAGCGAAAACCCGAGCATCACGCGAGACGTGTCCGGCGAGGGCGTGCAACAGGCCCTGCTCAAGATCCTCGAGGGGACGGTGGCGTCGGTACCGCCGCAGGGCGGCCGCAAGCATCCGCAGCAGGAGTACATCCAGATCAATACCAAGGACATCCTGTTCATCTGCGGCGGCGCGTTCGACGGACTCGAAAAGGTCATCGAGGCGCGCACAGGTCGCCGGCAGATCGGCTTCACCAAGGAAGACATCCAGAGCGGCCGCGCCGAGATCCTCAAGTCGAATCCGTTCGCGGAAACCGAGCCGGATGACCTGCTGCGCTATGGGTTGATTCCGGAACTCGTCGGCCGCATGCCGGTCGTCGTTCCGCTCGAGGCGCTCGATGAACCCTCGCTGATGCGGATCCTCAAGGAGCCCAAGAACGCCCTCACCAAGCAGTACCACAAACTCTTCGAGCTCGAGGACGTGAAGATCACGTTCGAGGAGTCCGCCCTCCGCGCCATCGCACAGAAGGCGCTCAAGCGGGGCACCGGCGCCCGCGGGCTCCGCGCCATCATGGAGGAGACGCTGCTCGAGGTGATGTTCGACCTCCCGAGCCGCGAGGACGTGGTCGAGGTGAAGGTGACCGAAGCCTGCATCACGAACGGCGCCCCGCCCATGCTCGAGATCGCCCCGAAGTCGAGAAAGAAGGAAGCCTAAAGGGCGAACGAGGGCACGGTGGTCGGATCTGGGCACCTGACACGGCACCGAGGGAGGGCGAGCGGACTTCAGATGTGCGCCTGACCGGGGACGAAACGGCGGGTGGGCGGATATCGAATGGGAACCGAAGCACGGACCGGGATGCGAATGGAGCCAGGACTGCGCTCACCCCCACGGGTGGGCGCTTAGTTTTTCCGGTGGTGCCTGCGAAGCGCGCGGTCCCTGCCCTTCGTCTCCGGAACGCACCGTCAAGGAGTCACCCGTCCACCGTCCAGCCGCTGTTCCGTGATGTTGGTTCATCGCCCGCCTGACTCATTCGAGGTTCCCGGCAAGCTCCCCGTCCTTCCGCTGCAGGACGTCGTGGGCTTCCCGCACCTCATCATGCCGCTCGTCGTGGGACGATCGGGCTCGCTGGCCGCCGTACAGCAGGCCTGGGATGGGGATCGGCTGCTCGTCCTCGTCACGCAACGCAGCGGCGATGGCGAACAGGTGCGACCCTCCGATCTCTACCGCGTCGGCGTCATCGCGCAGGTGCAGAATGCGGTGCGGCTCCCAAACGGCGCCGTGCGCCTGCTGGTTGACGGCATCGCGACGGTGCGGCTCTCCAGGATCACCACCGTGCGCGGGATGTTGCACGCGGTGCTCGGACCGATCGCGCTCGACATCACCGATGTCGACGGCGGCGCCGCCGCGCGCGCGCGGCGGCTCGTCGATCGGTTCGAGGAGTACGCGGGCCTGCAGCGGCGCATTCCGCCCGAAGTCGTCCAGATCGCGGCCGCGAGCGAAGACGAGGTCCGGGCGGCGTACGTGATCGCGGCGCACCTGTCGCTCCGCACGCCACAGCGCCAGCGCCTGCTCGAGTGCCTCACGCTGCGCGAGCTGCAGGAGTCGCTCCTGTCGCTGCTCGACGCCGAGATCGACGTGCTCGGGCTCGAGCGCAAGATCGAGGACGACGTGCGCGGCACGATCAATCGCAGCCAGCGCGAGTACTACCTCCAGGAACAGCTCCGGGCGATCCATCGCGAACTGGGGCAGGACGACGGCGAAGACGTGGACGAGCTGCAGGCGCAACTCGCCGCGCTCACCCTCCCCGAACCGGCGCGCAAGCGCGCCGAACGCGAACTGCGCAAGCTGAGGCGCATGCCGGCGATCTCGCCGGAGGCGACGGTGTCGCGCAACTACCTCGACTGGATCGTCGCGCTGCCGTGGAGCGCGCGCACGGACGACGTGGCGGACGTGGCACGCGCGCGCACCGTGCTCGATGAAGACCACTTCGGACTGGAAGAGGTGAAGGACCGCATCCTCGATCACGTTGCCGTGCTCGCCAGCGTCGGCAGCCTGGAGGGCCCGATCCTCTGCCTCGTCGGCCCCCCGGGCGTGGGCAAGACGTCGCTCGGTCGATCCATCGCGCGAGCCCTTGGGCGTTCCTTTGTACGCATGTCGCTCGGCGGCATTCGTGACGAAGCCGAGGTTCGGGGGCACCGACGCACCTACATCGGTGCGCTGCCCGGGCGCATCCTGCAGGCCATGCGCCGCGCCGGCGTGGTCAATCCGCTGATCCTGCTCGACGAGGTCGACAAACTCGGCCAGGACTACCGCGGCGACCCGGCAGCGGCGCTGCTCGAAGTCCTCGACCCCGAGCAGAACAAGGCCTTCAACGACCACTACCTCGAACTCGACTACGACCTCTCGCAGGTCTTCTTCCTGACCACGGCGAATTCACTCGCCACGATTCCCGAGCCGCTGCGCGACCGTATGGAGATCGTGCGGCTCCCTGGCTACCTCGACACCGAGAAGTACGCGATCGCGCGACAGTTCCTCCTTCCCAGGCAATGCGCGCGACACGGCATCGACGCATCCTCGCTCGTGCTCGATGCCGACGTCGTGCCGGCGATCGTGCGTGGCTGGACCCGTGAAGCCGGCGTGCGCGAACTCGACCGCCGCATTGCGCGGCTGACGCGCAAGGTCGCCCGCCGACGCGTCGAGGCCACCGCCGTGGCCGGCGGCGACGCGACCTCCGATCGGGTTCGCGTGAGCGATCTCGAGACGCTGCTCGGAGTACCACCCTACGACCCGGACGACCTCCGTCACGACGACCTCGTGGGGGTGGCGACCGGGCTGGCGTGGACGGGCACCGGCGGCGAGGTGCTCGACATTGAAGTGGCGGTGCTCCCGGGACGAGGGCGGCTGCACCTGACCGGGGCGCTCGGCGATGTGATGAAGGAGTCGGCGGGCGCCGCGTTGAGCTACACGCGTTCGCGCGCGACGGCGCTCGGCCTGGACC
Source organism: Gemmatimonadaceae bacterium (assembly GCA_020846935.1). NCBI lineage: Bacteria > Pseudomonadati > Gemmatimonadota > Gemmatimonadia > Gemmatimonadales > Gemmatimonadaceae > Gemmatimonadaceae bacterium. The sequence goes on along the minus strand of JADLCY010000007.1, from coordinate 113,303 downwards.
CTGGATTCGTGCGCACCGTCGACCTGCACGTGCACATCCCGGCGGGCGCCACGCCCAAGGACGGACCGTCAGCCGGTATCGCGATCGCGAGCGCGCTCATCAGCGCACTCACCCGCACCCCGATCCGCGCTTCGGTGGCCATGACCGGAGAAATCACGTTGCGCGGCCGCGTCCTCCCGATTGGTGGCCTCAAGGAGAAATGCGTCGCGGCCGTGCGTGCGGAGAAGCAGCTCGTGATCATTCCGCACGGCAACGCGCGTGAGATCGAGGAGCTTCCGATCGAGGTTCGGCAATCACTCACGATTCGGCCGGTTCGATCGATGGACGAGGTGCTGGACCTCGCTCTCACCGCCTTGCCAGCGCAGGCGCCCGCACCGACGGCGGCTCCACGGAGTGCCGCGCCATGAGCGGCGACGGTACCACGACGGATCCCCTGGTCATCCGACACCTCGCCTTTCTTGGTGGCATGGCGGTGAGCGGCGGCTGGCGACCCGACGCTCTGCTCCCCGAGATCGCGTTCGCAGGACGCAGCAACGTTGGCAAATCTTCGTTGCTCAACACCATCGTGCGTCGCAAGGCGTTTGCCCGCGTGAGTCGCACGCCCGGCCGCACGCAGGAGGTGAACTTCTTTGAAGTGAACAAGAGCTTCGTGATCGTCGACCTGCCGGGGTATGGCTATGCTCGCGTGGCCCGGGACAAGCGCCACGCATGGCAGGGACTGATGGACGCCTACCTCCGCCACACCACGCAATTGCGCGGAGTGGTGGCACTCCTCGACGCGCGACGCGAGCCCTCCGCCGACGACCTCGACCTGCTCGAGTACCTCGCTGACCTGGAAGTGCCCACCCTCGTCGCCATCACCAAGGTCGACAAACTCGGCGCAGCGTCTCGACGCGAAGCCCTGCGGGTGATCGAACGCGTCACCGGCCTCGACGCCGACCAGATGGTGCCCTGCAGCGCGCACACCGGCGAGGGCCGCACGGAGATCGCCGAGGCGATGATGTCGCTCCTGGACGCGCCAGCGTGGCGCGGGACCGTCGGATGAAGGGCCTCGCGCTGGTGCTCGCCCTGTGCAGTTCGGCTGCCTGCGTGCCGCCGGCTTCATCCCCGTCGCAGGGCACAGCGCCCTCCGGCTCGTCCACGGCTCGGCGAGACACCCTCGCACTCATCCCCGCGGGCTATGGCACACTCAAGCAGGACGACATCGCGATTCGCGTGCAGCAGTTCGGGCTGCAGGTGCGCGCGATCCCGCTCGACGAATCGGTGATTCGGGTGCTGTCTCCGGATTCGTATCGCGCGCTCAGTGAATTGCTCCGCAGCCAGTCCACGCGGCTGGACGAAATCCGGCGGCGGACGGCGTACGCAAAGCTCAGTGTGTGGTACGTGTCCTTCTTTGGGGTGGAGCTTGGCGAAGCGCGCTACAGTCCGATGGAGATCATCGTGACCAACGTGGGCCGCGACTTTCGCCCGGTCGACGTGGTCGCCCTGTCACCAGGCTTTGGCCGGCAGCGTGTGCGACAGCGCGAGGTACAGAACGCGCTCTACGTGTTCGACGGGCAGCTCGACGTGAATCAGCCGCTCGTCGTGGCGTACGAAACCGCGCGTTCCAGTTCCTGGCCAACCGTGCTCGAGCGGATCGAACGTGAGCGTGTCCTGGTGCGCTCGCGCGTTCGTCAGCCGTAGCACGGCTGGCGGCGCGGCGCACACCGCAGCTCAGACGACACGCAGCACGTCCTCGACCGGCCCGGCGTCGCCTCCGCTGAGCAGCGCCTGCACCTCAGCCATGCCCTGCCGAGTTCGCGGCCACGACGCGCGTGCCACGGCCTGCTCCACCGTCAGCCATTCGTAGCGGTCGTGTTCGGCTGACAGGCGAATGGGGATCTCCGCATCGACGAACGCGGCGAATGCGACCGCAACCTGCACGGTGGCCAGGCGATGAAGATAGAACGGGTGGCAGAGCACGTTGTACAGGCGCATCACCGGAAGGCCGACCTCCTCCAGCACCTCTCGGACCGCTGCCTGCTCGGGCCGTTCTCCGGATTCGATGCGCCCGTGAACAACCTCCCACGCCCCGGGGCACCGCGCTCCTTCTGCCCTTCGGACGAGGAGCAGGCGCATGGGTGGTCGAGGATCCACCACAAAGACGTCCACGACGCCGACCTTGAGTTCCGTCACGAGATCTGATTGGGAGTGATGACCGCGCCGACGTCGACGCGTGGCGCACAATGCGCCGAGGAGCGGGCGAAGGTGAGTGCTTGCCGCGCACCGCGGGGCCAACCTCGGTCCTGATGAAGTGTCGCGCGGTGGGATGCGCTCCGGTCGCTGACGGGATACGCCGTGCCGCTCTCTCGCAATCCCTCCCATGTGAGTCGGGCTCACCCGGTCGACGCTTGTCAGGCATACGCTGTCATTTCTGTCAGGTATGCGCCTGTATCTGAATGCTGGTGAGCGCGATCGCAGAAAAGTTATTGACAACAATATGTACCGATCGCAAAGGTGGCGGCGCGAGCCGCTGTTGGCTGCGTGTGTATCCGTTCTTGTCGAGAGGAGTAGTCCGCAATGACGCGATGGTTGTCCAATTTGCTCCGGTCCGTCGGCGCGACAGCGTGCATGGCGCTGACGGCGTCGGTCGCACAGGCCCAGGCCACGGGCACGGTGGTCGGCACGATCACCGAGGTAAGTACAGATCGCCCGCTCAATGCCATCTCCGTCGTTCTCGTAGGCACGGGGCGCGGCACGCAGACGAACGAGTTGGGGCAGTTTCGTCTGCTCAGTGTTCCGGCGGGCCCAGCCTCGGTGCAGATACGCGGGCTGGGCTATCGCTCGGTGACGCGGCAGATCACCGTACAGGCCGGCGACACGGCCCGCCTCACTGTCGCGCTCGAGGCCACGGCGCTGCAGCTGGACGTGGTGGTGGTCAGCGGCGCCGGCGCGCAGACCGAAAAGCGCAAGCTCGGCAACACGGTCGCCACCATCGGGTCCAATCAGCTCGAATCGGCGCCGGTGAAGACGGTGTCGGAGGTGCTGCAGGGCCGTGAGCCAGGCGTGATCGCGATGCCGGGGGGCGGGCTGGTGGGCGAAGGAGCCAAGATTCGCATTCGCGGCGGTGCCAGCCTCTCGCAGTCCAACGAACCGATCATCTATGTCGACGGCGTTCGAATGGACAACTCGGGCGGGATGGGGCCTGGGGTCGGCCAGAACGGCGGAAGTCCGTCGCGTCTCGACGATATCAACCCGGAGTCGATCGAGCGCATCGAAGTGCTGAAGGGGGCCGCTGCGGCGACGCTCTACGGTACCGAGGCGTCGAGCGGGGTCATCCAGATCTTCACCAAGCGCGGGAGCGTGGGGGCGCCGCGTTACGACCTGCACATCGAGGGGGGCGCCTCAAGCTACCCGCACGTGTACGAGCCGCACGCGGGCTTCGCCCGCACGCAGACGCAGGCCGACGCGCTCACCGCCTTCTGGAAGCAGCCGATCACCCCGTTCAAGCCGTTCACGGTCGACCTGGAATCGATGATGTACGAGACGGGGAACTTCCAGACCTACTCCGCCTCCGTGGCCGGCGGCGCGCAGCAGGTGAACTACTTCATGGGGGGACGATACGAGACGGAGAACGGCCCCTTCGGCGGCCGTCAGTGGGGACCGGCGTCGGACGTGGCGCAGCGCAAACAGGCCAACGGATCCCTGACGATGTTCCCGGCCGAGAAGATGCTCATGCGGCTCAACTCGAGCTACGTCGAGTCGCACACCGAAACGCCCGACAACAACAACAACATCTACGGCACGCTCGCGATGCTCCTCCTCAGCAAGCCGGAGCTCGCCAACGCGAAGAACCCGACCGGTGCCGGCGCCTTCACCACCGTGCGCGAAGCGATGCAGCGCCGCAACTACGGTGACGTGAGGCGCTTCGGCGGCTCGTTCAATGCGAACTACCGGCCACTCACCTCGATCGCGCTCGATGCCACCGTCGGGGTCGACATCGTCGACCAGATGGGAACGCGCATGCTTCCCTTCGGCTGGAACGTCGATGGTTACGCCAACGCCGACGTGAAGGGGCTGCGGACGGCAAGCAACCGCCACAACCGCGACCTGAGCTTCGAAGGCAAGGGAACCTGGGACACCAAGCTCTCATCGAACCTCACCTCGGCGATGGTCGTGGGGGCGCAGCTCTTCTCCTCGCAGCTCAATTCCAGCTATGGCACGGGGAACGAATTCCCCGGGCCCGGCATCGAGGTCACCGGTGCCGGTGCCATCCAGACCACGTGGGAACAGTTCCTTCAGCAGGTCAGCGCCGGCGTCTTTGCGCAGGAGCAGTTCGGATGGAAGGACTTCGCTTTCCTCACCGTAGGCGCGCGCTACGACAAGCACAGTGCCTTCGGCGAGAGCGCGGGGGGTGCGTTCTATCCCAAGGTCAGCCTCTCGGTGGTTCCGACTGACATTGGTGGATGGTCTGTGCCGGGCATCTCGACTCTGCGACTGCGTGCGGCGATCGGAAAGTCCGGGCTGCAGCCGGGCGCCTTCGACAAGTACACGACCTTCGTCCCCCAGGCCTCCGAAGCCGGCGCCGGACTTCGGCCTGGCAACCTCGGTAACCCGGATCTGAGGCCGGAAGCCTCGACCGAGTGGGAAGGCGGATTCGAGGTGGGGACGTTGCGCGATCGCCTCGCCCTCGAGGTGACATACTGGAATCGCGCGGTCAAGGATGCGCTGGTCGCGCGCCAGTTCCCGCCGTCGGGTGGCTTCAGCAATCCGCAGCTCGACAACATCGGCCAGATGAAGGCGCACGGCCTCGAGCTCGGCATCAAGGCCGACGTCATGAAGCGGAGCCGCATGTCACTCGACCTGTTCGCGAATGCCGCCTACCTGCATCAGGAGGTCACCGACCTGGGCGGGGCGCCGGCCATCAAGATCAGCGGATCGTACGCGCGCTACGTCAACTGGATTCGACAGGGATACGCGCCTGGCGCGTTCTTCGCCCCCACCAGTATGCCGGTGGAGTATCCGATCAGCGTGGGCGCCGGCTGCACGCCCTCCACGCGCGATGCCCTCCTCACCTACTTCTCGCAGCCACGCAGTCCTGATGCGATCAACGTTCTGGCTGCCAAGTGCGGCCAGACCGATAACACGAGCTACATCGGCAAGCCGTTCCCCGATTGGTCCGGCTCGTTCGGTGGGCGCTTCACCTTCCTGCGCAACCTCCGCCTGGAGACGATGCTGGAGTTCCGAACGGGGAACTACTGGGTACACGACCTCACGGGGGCCTTCCGCCGCAACCATGGACTCATCGGGCGCAACTCGCTGCAGGCGGCCGAAATCGAGGCGACGCTGACCAACCCAACGAGCACCGCCGAACAGCGGCTCGAGGCAGCGCGTGTGTGGGCGACACAGATGAAAGGACTCACGCCACTCGACGGGTTGAACGAGATCCACGAGGCCGACTTCATCCGATGGCGCGAGCTGAGCCTCACGTGGGACGCTCCGCGTCACCTGGTTCGGAGCATTGGAGGTCGGACGCTCGCCATCACCTTCGCGGGCCGTAACCTTGGCATCATGACGCGCTATCCGGGGGCCGATCCGGAAATGAACGCGCTCGGACGTGGCGCGTCGACTAGCGAACTCGTAAACAACTTCCAGGAAGGAATCAACGCGTGGGGACTTCCGATGCCGCGACGCTTCAGTCTCTCCGCCCGTGTGGGCTTCTGACGGAGACGACCCAATGACCAATTCTTCATACGCTGCGGCTCGCCGCACCCGAGGCGCCATTCGTTCTGGCGTCCTGCTCCTTTCCCTCGCCACGGGGCTGGGCGCGTGCAACAGTATCTTCGAAGTCGAGAACCCCAACCAGCTCAAGGAAGCCGACCTGGCCAACGCCGCCGCGGCCGCCGCGATCGCCAACGGCGCCCTCGCAACCGTTGCGAATGGATATTCGGCATCGCTGCTCCCGCAGACGGTGATCTCCGACGAACTGAAGTGGGTCGGGAGCTACGACTCGGGACGTGAGCTCATGTTCGGCGGCGTGACCAATGCGCGCAACGAGTTCATGATGGGCGGCTTTCCAACCATGGCGCAGGGACGGTGGATGGCCGACGAGGCCATCGCGCGCCTGGAGGCCTTCGACAAGGCGGGGCAGCTGGCCAACCGCGACGACCTGGCCCGGTCGTATATCTACGCGGCCATCGCCTACACGTCGATTGCCGACATGTGGGAGGATTTCACACTCTCCGATCGCCGCACGCCGGGGCCGGCGCTCGGCTCCGCCGGGATGGTGAAGCTGTACGACACCGCGATCGCGTACCTCGACAAAGCCGTAACGATCGCACGCGCCAGGAAGAGCGCGTCCATCGAGGTGGCCGCCATGGCGGTCCGGGCCAAGGCGCGCCACGGCAAGGCGGTGCGCTCCCTGCTCGCGCCGCGGAAGACGCCGGCCAACGGTCTCGTGAATGATGCGGCGGCGGTCGCCGACGCCCGGCAGTTCTTCACGCTGAACACTGAACCCGACTACAAGTACCGTTTCAAGTTCTCCGCCACCACCGTGGCCAGCACGCTCGGTGCATGGGTCAACGAACGACGCGAGTTCCGGATCGGCGATGCGTACGTCGTCCCCGATGCCACGGACAAGCAGGTCGGACGCGTCCGTTTCCTCGATCCCATCACCGGACAGGTGGACCCTGCCATCAGCGGGATCATCGACGAGTTCAAGGTGAGTCGCCAGTACGGCCCACTTACCGTCGTGTCGGCGCGCGAGCTGCACCTGATCATCGCAGAGGCCGCGCTGGCCGCCGGGGACGCCGCGACCGCCGTGTCTGAAATGAATGCGGTGCGTGCGCTCGACAACCTGCCGGCCTACAACCCTGCAGTACACACGACCATCACGCCGCGCGACCTCCTGCTGCACGAGCGTCGCGCGAACCTGCTGCTCCAGGGACGCAGGCTGCTCGATATGTACCGCTTCGGCGTGACGTCGCCGCAGTGGCAGAGCGCCTCGGATGCCGTGCGCACCCCGGGGATCCTCCTCCCCATCGCTGACGTAGAGCGGCTCGCGAACTGCTATCTCAATGGATCGTGCTGAGCCACGATCGGCACAGCACACACGCGACGGGGCCCGGCAATGCCGGGCCCCGCTTCGCATCCTTCCCTTGCGTCTCGCCCTCGTGCGCCGGTGGCTGCGATCCAGTGTCTCCGTTGAAGGGGAGATGGTGCGGTTACGTCAGCTCCATACGACTACGCTGGTCGCGTCGATCGGCTTCATCCCACCGGCGATGGCGACCGGCGCCGGTGCGGAAGTGCAAGACCCACTGGCAACAGCGTCATCGGTGGCCTCACCACATCGACCGCTCTCACGCTGCTCGCCATTCCCGCGATGTACGTCGGTGGGAACGTCGCGGGATTCGGAGCCACAGGGAACGATCCGGCACCGAATCTCCGGCCGTGGGCCGCCAAACGCACGGCCAGGGAGAAACGCGATGGACCGTACCGAAAGCCATCGCCCTTCTGCAGAGGCCCGTTCGCATTCCAAGGGTCCGACTCTGAACTGTTCCGCTTGACGGGGAGTGTTCCCTCGAGCGGATGTGCCTGGCGTGCGTGTTCCTGACAGAAGGCCGGCAAGCTATTGCTTGGCGCGCAGGGGTCGCGTGCGCTTACGCTGCAGCGTGCGTCGCACCGCTCGCTCGACACTGGCCAGCGCTTCCGTGAGCGCGGGTCGAAAGGCAGTGTTCTGTTGCTCGACGACGATGCTCGGCAGGCCGCTCAGAACGACCTTGATGCGGCAGCGTACATCAACGCCACCACGAGGACCGTTGATGTCGCGCAATCGGACCGAGATGCGCTCGACGGACCCCGCATATCGTCCGAGCTTCTCACCAAGCCTTCTCCGGATGTAGTCGCGGTCGCTCTCATCGAGGGTGAGGCCATCAACCCTGATGTTTGCCGGAATCCCCGGCGCGGCTGTGCGATTCCCGCGTTTGAGGGTCTTCGGCACGTGCTCGACGAGTGGAATTCGTTTCTGCGGCATGCTGAATCATAGTCTCCAACGCGACGATGTGCCTCGCGGTCGGGCCATTCGCGTGCCTGGTGGCCGCGAATCCGAGGTTCAGCTGGTTGACGGCGACGTGAGCTCTTCTCCGAACGCGAACGAGCCCGCCATACCGTGAGAGCCCAGCGAGTGAGACCTACCAGTCAGGGGAGCCACCGCGTCTCGCTGTTGGCTCCGGTCGTTCGCGTGCTCATGGTGGATCAATCAGGCGGTGATTGCGCCGTATCCGTATGAGAGATACTTGCTGCCCCTTGGTTGACCTGTGCTCGATGTCAGACCGAATACCGCAGCGTCACGAGCATGCGGTAGGAGTTCGCGACCGGGCTCGCGCGTGCGATGAACGCGCCCGCCAGGGGCTCGCGAACTGCTATCTCAATGGATCGTGCTGAACCGCGATCGGCACAGCACACACGCGACGGGGCCCGGCAATGCCGGGCCCCGCTTCGCATCTTTCCTTGACATCTCGCCGGCGTGCGCCGGCGGCTGCGATCCGGAGTCGGATGCCGTCACGCTGCGGTCCGTGCGCGTGACGGCCCTTACGGGATAACCAATCGCAACAACGGGATTCGCACCAGATTCGGGCCACCATCGCCCGGTGGGCCGTTACCGCCGACTTTGTCACGCGCATGCGCCATCTGCACGATGATCACCGCAAGAGCCGCGGTCCCGACCATGCTCCCTGCGAAGGCATACTCACGCCGCCGGGAGCGCTCGCCGCGGCGGTAACCGTCGGTAAAGCCTTTGGTGAACTCGGGGTCGCGTTCTGCCGTGCCAAGGGGGACGTCACCCGAAACGGGACGTCCGGCGCGGCTGACTGCCCACCAGCCGCCGAACGGTCCGGCAACGGCTCCCGCCACGAGCCCCCCGGCGAACCACCCCATCTGAAGCGTGGTCGAGGCCACGGAGTCACCGACCGCGCGCCCCCGTCTGTACGTGGAATCCTGGGCCGAGGCCCGGTGCCACGCGAGGGCTGGGAGGAACGCGAGTACAAAAAACCTGACCGGAAAACGCTGCATGACTCGATAGTGCACGGGCGCACAATCGCACGCCAGTGTACAAGTGGCGTGCGCGGGGGATGCCGCGCTCACCCGCGCGCAGCGGTGGCGCGTGCCATCGACCGCCAAGTCCTCTTCTTCCTCCTGCCCGAGCCCCGCGGTGCGCTCCGTGGTCGTCCGTGGCGCGTTGGGCGCGGAGTTCCGCAAGCCAGTGGTCGGCACGCCCGACTCCGGGCTGAAGAGCGTGCAATGATCCTCGAAAGGCGACGGGAGCATCATCAGATGCTCCCGTGCTCCGAAACCCTAAGCAGTTGCAGGGCAGAGCGTTACGATCGACGCGCTTTGATGTGCGCTCGCAGGCGGGCGGACAGTGCGCGTGGGCGGAACGGCTTGGACAGGAAGTCGGTGGCGCCGCCATCAAAGACCCGGACCTCGTTGTCCTCATCGGTCGCAGCCGTGAGCACAATGACCGGAAGGCCTGCGGTGGGGCGTCGGGAGCGCAGGCGGGCCAGCACGCCGAACCCGTCGAGACGGGGCAGGTTGAGGTCCAGCACTACCGCGTCTGGCGAGGCATGATCGACCTCCTCGAGCGCCTGGATTCCGTCGGCCGCCTCGATAACCGTGAATCCGTCCCGTTCGAGCATTTCCTTGAGTACGTGCCGCAGGTGCTGTTCGTCCTCGACGAGGAGCACGGTGGGCTGTCCACTTCGGCGCGGCGCGGCTGGAATGTCGTCGATGAGCTCGAAGGCCGCTTCGACCGGGGCCGTTAGCGTTCCCGGAGCCGGCGTGGGCCGCCCGTTTCGTGCCGAGCCCAGCGGTGCCTTGCCCGTCGGCGTGGGAGTCGGCACCGACAGGACGGAGTGCGGCGTCGGGCGGGGTGGTCCGGATTCGATCGGCACCTCGACGACGCGCAGCAATTCGTCCAGGTCGGTGTTGCCTTCGACGACGTGGTCGATGCCGGACTGCCAGAGCGAACGCATCGCCATGCCTTCCCGGGCCGCGGCGGCGATGCGTTCGGCGCTCTCACCCGCCGAGATACGGCGCTCGACCTCGGCGTCCGCAACGAGGACTTCCATGAGCGCAAGGCGTCCGCGATAGCCCGTGTTGTTGCACTCGTGACAGCCGGCCGCCTTGAACAACGTCGCGCCGTCCGGCACGTGGCGGCGCAGGCGTGCCGACAGCGGCTCGGTGTGCGGTTTGCGGCAGTTCGGGCACAGTCGGCGCAGCAGGCGTTGCGCCACGATGCCCTTGATCGCGGCGCCGAGCTTGTAGGACTCGATGCCGATGTCGAGCAGGCGTGAGACCGTCGTCGCCGCGTCGATCGTGTGCAGGGTCGACAGCACCAGGTGACCGGTCAGCGACGCCTGGATGGCGATGCCCGCCGTCTCCCGGTCGCGAATCTCGCCCACGAGCACCACGTCGGGATCCTGTCGCAGGATCGAGCGCAGCGCGGCCGCAAAGGTCAGCCCCGCCTTCTCGTTGACCTGCACCTGCACGATGCCGTTGAGCTTGTATTCGACGGGATCCTCGACCGTCACGATGTTCACGCCGCGCTGCTGGATGGTGCGCAGCGCGGCGTACAGCGTGGTCGTCTTGCCGGACCCCGTCGGGCCGGTGACGAGGATGATGCCCTCGCGCAGGTTGATCAGGTGCTGGATCTGGGCGAGATCGGCCTGACTGATACCAAGCGCACCCAGTTCGAGCACGGTGGACCCGGCATCGAGGATGCGGACGACGACCTTTTCTCCCGTCGACGCGGGCAGCGTCGACACCCGGAGGTCAACGCGCCGACCACTCACCGAGACCCGTGCCCGCCCGTCCTGCGGCCGGAGCCGATCGGCGATGTCGAGCCCGGACATGATCTTGATGCGAGACACGAGCGGGATGCCCACCGCGCGCGGCAACAACATCGTCGGCCGCAGCACGCCGTCGACGCGCAGCGTCACCTGCACGCCCTTTTCCTGCATCTCCAGGTGGATATCGCTCGCCCGCTGCGAGATCCCCTCGGCGATGATGTGATCCACCAGCCGGATGATTGGCCGCGCCGACGACGTCTCTGACCCGACGTCGAGATCGGCCAGTTCCTCGCCCTCGGCGATGGTCTCGAGGTCCGTGTCTCCGACGGCGTCGATCAGTCGGTTGAAGACGGTCTCTGGCTGATAGAGCTCATCGATACGCGCGGCGATCGCGGAGGGCGACGCCAGGCGCATACGGATCGACTTGCCCGTCGCAAAGCCGAGCGCGCGCTCGCAATCCAGGTCGTTGGGATTTGCCGTCGCGATGTCGAGCGTGTGGTCCGCCACGGTCAGCGGCACGATCTGGTACTTCCGCGCCAACGTTTCGGTGACGGCATCCCGCGCATCGCTGGTCACCGTCGCGAGCTCGGCGACAGGCATCCGGAACCGCGTCGCGAGCGCTGCGAGAATTCGGTCGTCCGTGACCAGTCCGCGTCGCACGACTTCGCTCCAGAGACTCTCCGCGTTGGCGCGGATGTCCTCGAGAGCGAGGGCGTCGATGAGCTTGCTCAAGGTCGGGACAAGCCATTCGTCCCGATGAGTGACTGGGTGCATTGCGGGCAGCAGCGGGCCGGGTCAGGCGGAACCTGTCTGCGTCCAGACAGGGCGCACTCCCAATGGAGTGATTGACCCGGAGTATCGTCACATTGTCGCAGTGGCCCTGTACCGGATCTTTACAGAATGGACCAGAAATCGCGCGTGACGTCGACGGCAAAACGCCAGCGTCCGTCGCGCAGCCCGCGAGCGACATCGAACCGGAGTAGGTCGAACACGCCGATCGCGCCCAGGCCAACGTAGGGGAACATCCCCTGCTCCGCAGCACCTCGGCGGCCTCCCACGCCGACGGTGCCGGCGTATGGAGCCAAGGTGAGGGTTGGCGGAATCTGGCCCCAGCGTCCCAGCGGAATGCGCACGAAGGGCACCGGGCGGCGCAATTCGAGCCGCGCGGTCACCAGGCCCGTGGCGCGAAACTCGTGAAAGCCGTACCCAGGCGCCGAGATGGGGCCACCGGCCAATAGCAGCTCCTGCGGGGGTACGCCGTGGTCACCCCGGACACCGCCAACGGCCGCGCGCACGACCATGGCACCGCGACCCGTGGGCGCGAGCAATTCTGCGCCGACAAACGCGCGCCAGGTGTTCGTCGCGACCACCTCCCCTTCTCGTGGCTCGGGGACGAAATGACCGAACCGGCCTTCGGCGCGGACGCTCAGCAACGACCCGCGGTACCAGGGCGCGCTGGGGCGTTCGAGTCGAAAGGCGACGCGGAGGGCCTGGGCGGAGTCGACGAGGAGCGTGGGCTGGTACCGCCCCTGGAATGGGACGGCATGTACCTCGAGGGCGCGCTGCGCCTCCGCGGCCCCTTCGAGGGACCAGTGCCAGAGTTCCGAGGCGTGGCCGGAGATCGACAGGGATGCCCCGCGCACGCCGTAGGGCTGCGAGTAGTCCGCGCCGAACTCCTGGGCCGCGATCGAGTTTCGTGCACGCGAGGTCTCGGCGACGTCGCCGGCCTCACGGAAATCGCGATACGCCGCGAGTCGCAACGCCAGGCCGTCGGCCCGTTCGCGGCCTAACGAGACCGTGCCCTTCCCCCGTTCGTCGGCGACGCCGAACCGGCCGAGCAGCGCCAGGTCGAACCCGGCGCCCAGGCGGCGCCGCACGCCCGCGCCGATGGCGAGGCCTTCGACCCGGTTCACCTGGGCCAGGTCGCTGAGCGAGCGGGCGGCGGGTCGCGTCGTTCGGGCGCGAGCAAGCGCCTGCGCCCGCACCAGTCGGCGTGCCTCCTCCTGGACCTGCCGCACCTCGTCGTCGGTGGCAATGGTAACGCCGTCGGGCAGCGAGTCGAGAATCGGCGTGGGCGGGAAGCGATGCCGCGCGCGACGTTCCGGCGGCGCCCACTGGATCTCCGGCCCGGGCGACAGGGCCACGGTGCCGCCAGCATTTACCGTGTAGTCCCGAATGTCCCATCGACCGCGGATGATGCCTTTCACCGGAAAGTCCATCCAGCTGCCGCTGCGCCGAATCTCGATCTCCTGGCGCCGGGGAAGCCAGAAGCGCTCGGCGATGAGCGAGTTTTCGAGGATGATGGAGACGTCCTCGAGCTGCGGATCCTTCAGCGCGACGCGCGTGAAGGAGAAGGCCATGCGCACCACCTGGGCGTCGTCCTTCGCGAGGTAGAGCGCGCCAACGGCCGCGGGTACGCGATCGTTGCGCGGCCGCACCTTCACCTCGTACACGTCGATCGTCCGCCCCGGGATTTCGATGCGCAACGAGTCGCCGATCGCAAAGTCGTACGTGGCGAGGCCGGGCGCCGAAAGCGGGTGCGGCACGTCCTGCACCTCGTCACCGTCGCCGAGGCGAATGATGTCGGGGAAGTTGTTCTGAACGATGCCGAGGTGATCGCGATGATAGCTGATGTCGGTGGGCAGCAGCAGCGTGTCGCGACGCCCGACGATCCACTGCCGGCTGTGGTTCGGCGCCTTCCAGTGGATCTCGAGATCGAGCTGATCGGCCTTCACCACCCTGGGCGGCAGGACGAAGCCCTCACCGAGCTGCGCGAGGAAGGTGACGTATCCGCGCGCCGATGCCGTGTAATCGGCGAGCGCGGTGTCCGCGAGCTGGCGCGCTCGGCGCAAGGTGGCTCGCGTCACGAGGTCGCGCGTGCGCGCGTCGTTCCACTCCTGCGCCGCAGCCGGCGCGGCGGCGAGGAGCGCGGCGACGAGGAACGGCAGGGCGCGGTGCCACATGGCGGTCAAACGTAACATATTCCGGGTTCATGACGCTTCGCCTGGTCAGTGCCGACGGCAACCTCACGTTCGAGCTCCGTCCGGGGCTCTCGCTCGTGCTGGGCCGCGCCCTGAGCTGTGACTTACCCGTCCTCGACCCCACGGTTTCGCGTCGGCATGCCGAACTCGTGGTCGAGGCCGCGTCGGTGACGGTCCGCGATCTCGGATCGAGCAACGGAACGTTCTACCAGGGCGTGCGCACGACCGAGGCGCGCCTAACGCCGGGCGAACGCGTCGTGTTCGGCAAGGTGTCGTTCGACGTGAGGCAGCATACCGAACTGCTGATCGACGACAGCTCTGCCGAGGTGCGCCGCCGCGCCGCCCGCGCCGGGACGACGATCATCCGGCAGGTGCCCGTACCCGACGCCGACCAGGCGCTGGAACAGGCGCTCCTGGCCACCGGCTCGCAGGCCGCCATCGAGGGGTCGGATCCCGCTGTCACGCAGGTCCAGCGCGACCGGCAGAAGCTCATGCTCCTCGTGGAGGTCTCGAAGGCGCTCACGCGATCCACCACCGTCGAGGGGCTCCTCGACCGCATGCTCCAGTTCACGTTTCGGCTGCTCGACGTCGATTACGTGGCGATCTGGCTCTACGACGGCGGCGGCACGCTCTCCCCGCGAACGTCGCGCACGCGGACCGGCGCCCCCGCCGAGCGCGATGTCAGCCTGGCGCTCGTGAAGACCGTGGTCGAGCAGAAGGTGGCGATCGTCTCCGACGCCGATGCCGGCGCGGCGGGCGGTACGGAGACGGTGCGAAGCATCTGGTGCGCCCCGCTCATCGCATCCGAAGGCCGCGTGCTCGGCGTGCTCTACGTCGACGGACCGCGCCCCAGCGTGCGCGTGTCCGACGAAGACCTCGACTTCCTCGTCGCCTTCGCCGGCATCGGCGCGGTCGCACTCGACAACATCCGCTTCGGCGAGCGCATACGGCTCGAGGCCCGCATCCGCGAGAACTTCGAGCGGTTCTTCACGCCGCACATGGCCGAGCGCATCGCGGCGATGCCGGAATCGCTTCGACTCGGCGGAGAGCGGCGTCACGTGGCCGTGCTGTTCGCCGACATTCGCGGGTTTACACCGCTTGCCGCACGCATGGAACCCGACGAAACGGCGGCCCTGCTGACGGAGTTCTTCACCGAGATGGTGGACTGTGTGTTCAGGCACGGCGGCACGCTCGACAAGTTCATCGGCGATGCCGTGATGGCGCAGTGGGGAGCACCGATCAGCAGCCCCGACGACCCCGACCTGGCCCTCGCCGCAGCGCGCGACATGCTCGACGCCGTCGACGAGCTGAATCGCGGCTGGCGGGCCAACGACCGACCGGAGATCTCCGTCGGCATCGGACTCAACTACGGCGAAGCGTTTGCCGGGTACACCGGCTCCGAACGCCGACTCGAGTACACGGTGATCGGCGACACCGTCAACACCGCGCGCCGTGTCTGCGACTGGGCAGACGGCGGAGAGATCCTGATGTCGGAACCGCTGCGCGCCGCACTCACGCGCGAACACGCGATCCAGTCGCGGGATCCGCTCACGCTGCGGGGCAAGCCGAAGCCCGTCGTCGTCTTCCGCGCTCTGCGATGATCCTGCGGCTGCCGAAAGGCTACAAACGCATCGAAGGCATCTCCCCGCTCGCGGTCGCACACGAGCGGTACACCGGGGCGATCGCCGATATCCTTCGCGGCCACACCCTCCATCAGTGGGCGTCCCGTCATCCGGATCGCCGCGAGTATCAGGGCCGCGGCAGGGTCTACTCCGCGCCGATTCTCGGTGATGGCCCACGTGTGGTGGTGCGGCACGCGTGGCATGGTGGACTGCTCGCGCCGATTCTTCGCGACGTGTGGCTGCCGCCGACGCCAGCGGCGTCGGAGCTGCTCATCTCGGCGGTGCTGGCGCGCGCTGGCGTTCCCACACCACCCATCGTCGGCTTTGCGACCTATCCGGCTGCCGTGCTGCTGCGCCGCGTCGACGTCGTGACCCTCGAAATCGAGGGACTCGATCTCGCGACGACGATCGGCACGGCGGCTGGTGCCGATCGTGCCCCCGTGCACCGCGCGCTCGCGCGACTTCTCGCCGCGATGCTCGACGCTGGCGCGTGGCACCAGGACCTCAACGCGAAAAACGTGTTGCTCTCCCCGTCGGCCGGTGGCGAGCTGCAGGCAGTGCTGCTCGATGTCGATCGCGTGCGCTTCGTGCCGGCCGGGGATCCCCACATGGCAGCCGCCAACACCGAGCGGCTCCGGCGCTCCATGCAGAAGTTCCACGCCCGCGGCGAACCGGCGCTGACCGACGAGGACTTCGCGGAGATCGAACGTCTCCTTGGCCACGAGGAGGCGCGGCGCGCGAACGACCGCGCCACGGCGCTGGAGGAGTACATGCCGTGGGAGTGACCGCGGCGCTCGACCGGGTCGGCATCGTGATGATGAGCGCCGTGGGCGACGCCGTGCACGTGCTCCCCGTGCTCGACGCACTCAAGCGACACTCGCCGTCCACGCACGTCACCTGGGTGTTGCAACCCGGGCCTGCGACGCTCGTGCGCGGGCATCGGCACGTCGACGACATCGTGGAGTTTGACCGCTCGAAGGGCTGGCGCGCGTTTCTCGACGTTCGTCGCGAACTCCGCCAGCGGCCGTTCGATCTCGTGATCGCGTTGCAGGTCTACTTCAAGGCCGGTCTCGTGACCTCGTTCACGCGCGCACCCGTGAAGCTCGGCTTTGATCGCGCGCGGGCCCGCGACGCCAACTGGCTCTTCACCACCGATCGCATTCCGGCGCATCCGGTGGGGCAGCACGTACAGGACCAGTACCTCGAGTTCGTGAGCGCGTTAGGCATCGCCAGCGAGCCGGTCGCCTGGCACCTCGGGCCCTGGGACAACGAACGCGCGTGGCAGCAGGAGTTCACCGCCTCGCTCTCGCGCCCCGCCGTGGCGATGGTGATCGCGACCAGCAAGCCGCAGAAGGACTGGATGCCGGAGCGCTGGGCCGAACTCGCTGATGTGTTGTGGCACGACTACGGACTGCAACCGGTGCTCGTCGGAGGGAGATCGCCCAGGGAGCTCGCTGCCGAGCGCGTGATCATGGAGAGAGCCAGGCACAAACCGACGAGCATGCTGGGGAGTGGCCTGCGCCGGCTGGTGGGCATTCTCGATGCTTCGGCGCTCGTCGTCGCGCCGGACACCGGGCCGTTGCATATCTCGGTGGCGCTGGACCGCCCGGTGATCTCGCTGATCGGCTACACCAACCCCAAGCGCACCGGCCCCTGGCGCAAGTTCCACGACCTCATCGTCGACGCCTACGGAGAGCCCGGGGAGGACTACCCGATCAGCATGGAGAACCGTCTCGACCGAATGCCGCGCATCGCCGTGCGCGATGTCCTCGAGAAGGTCGACGTCTGGAAGGCGACATATTCGAGGTCGCTCGGGTAGCTCGACGGCGGGTCATGGTGACTTTCCACCATGAACCTTGCGCTTGACGGTGGATGGCCGCTGCTCGGCACTATGCTGGTGTTAGTGGCCGATATGCCGAATCGCGAGGGCGGGAGAAGGCAGCGAGGCTCGAGCGCGGCTGAGTCCGCGTCGGCGGCAGACTGGACGAAGCGTGCATCACCGCGGCTCACGCGACCCGGCCTTAACATCCGCGGGACGGATCGGTCTGACTGCCGTTCTACCCCAACTCCGGAGGCAACGTGAAAAAATGGATTCTTGCCGTCGCGCTCGCCGTGCTGGCCAGCGCGATCTCGGCTCCCGCCGCCATGGCGCAGGGCGGCGGTGGTGGTCGCGGCGGTGCCCGCATGATGGAGATGCTCATGCAGGGAATCACCCTGACCGACGCGCAGAAGGTGCAAGTGGACTCGATCGTCGCGAAGTTCCAGAAGGAGATGCCCGCGTTCACGCCTGGCACGCCGCCGTCCGATGCGGACCGTCAGAAGATGATGGACCTCCGGCAGAAGCAGAACGCCGAGATCCGTGCCGTCCTCACCGACGAACAGAAGGCGGTCTTCGACAAGAACGTCGAGACCATGCGCAACATGCGCCGCCCGGGCTCCTGAGCGTCCAGGGACCGACAGGCGGGCCGCGGCGCCCGCCTATCGGCCCTCGGAAACCGGGCCGAAGTCGTACGCGAGGCCCAGCTCCCGCAGCAGGGCGATCATCCGGCCCACCGGGAGACCCATGACCGCGAAGTAGTCGCCGTGGACGCGTTCCACGATCGTCGCGCCGTACCCCTGGATGCCGTACGCGCCGGCCTTGTCCATCGGTTCGCCGGTGTCGACGTAGCGCGCGATCGTCGCGTCGTTGATGCGGCGGAAGGTCACCTCCACCGATTCCACGCCGGAACGCACCTCGCCTCGCCACGCCACGGCGACCGCGGTGTGCACCGTGTGCGTCCGGCCCGACAGCCTGCCTAACGTCGCCATCGCGTCCGCGCGGTCGGCCGGTTTGCCGAGCAGGTCGCCGTCGAGCACGACGATCGTGTCTGCCGCGATGACGAGCGCGTCCGGCTCGAGCACCGCGATCTTCGCCGCCTTGCCACGGGCAAGCCGCTCCGCGTGCGGCACCGGTGGCTCGTCCGGCCAGTGCGACTCGTCGATGTCGGCCGGGCGCACTTCATGCTCGATCCCGATGAGCCCAAGCAGCTCGCGTCGGCGCGGCGACTGCGAGGCGAGGATCACGCGCACGCCGCTCATCGCTCGAGCCACAGCGTGACGGGTCCGTCGTTTGCGAGTTCGACCGCCATCGATGCCCCGAACTCCCCGGCCGCGACGGTCATGCCGCGCGCACGGAGCATCGCGAGGAACCGCTCGTAGAGGGGGATCGCCACCTCGGGGCGCGCCGCGTCGATGAACGAGGGTCGGCGCCCCTTCTGCACGTCTCCATACAAGGTGAACTGCGAGACGACGAGGACCGAACCGCCCACGTCGGCGAGGGCAAGGTTCATTTTGCCATCGCCATCCTCGAAGACGCGCAGCCCGACGATCTTGTCGGCCATCCACTGCACGTGTGCGTCGGTGTCGCCATGCGTGAAGCCCACCAGGACCACGAACCCGCGCGTGATTTCGCCGGTACGCCGCGTGGAGTCGCCATCCCGCACGTCCACGCTCCCGCGCGACACACGTTGAATCAGGGCTCGCATGCGCGGGAATCTAGCGGCGCATCCCGCGCATGCCCGCCCTGTCCGCTACGACCCGATCGGCCGCTTTGCGCGCACGAAGGCGCTCATCACCCGGCCCGTCACCTGATCGAGCAGCGGATCCAGCGGCAACCCCGCCGCCTCCAGCAATGCCTGCGCGTCGCCACGCTCGTACACGCGCGTCGGTTCGATGGAAATCTCTCCGAACCCGGCCGCGCCAAGGTGCGCCACGTACTCGTCTTCGGTCAGCGCACCGCTCACGCACCCGGTGAACAGCGCGACGCTCTCACGTACCTGCGGCGGAAGGTCTCCGGTCAGCACGATATCGGAGATCGCAAAGCGACCGCCGGGCGCGAGCACACGGAACGCCTCCCGCAGCACGCGAGGCTTGTCCGCCGACAGGTTCACCACGCAATTGCTGATGACCACGTCGATGCTCTTCGACGGCAGCGGAATGTTCTCGATCTCTCCTCGCAGGAATTCGACGTTGGTCAGGCCGCTGCGTTGCTGGTTCTGGCGGGCCAGCGCCAGCATCGCATCGGTCATGTCGAGTCCGTACGCCTTGCCCGACGGACCCACGCGACGCGCCGAGAGCAGGACGTCGATGCCGCCACCAGAGCCGAGGTCGAGCACGCGTTCACCGGTCTGGAGTTCGGCCAGTGCCGTGGGATTCCCGCAGCCAAGCGACGCGAGCAGCGCCTCGGCGGGGATGCCCTCCAACTGCCCCTGCTCGTACAGGTCCACCGTGATGGGATCCCACACCTGCGCGTCCGGCGCGGCGCACGTCGTGCCGCAGCCGCAGCTCGCCTGATGACCCTCGGCGGCGCGCTCCGCTGCCGATGTGTAGCGCTCCCGAACGATGGCGCGCACGGTCTCGCCCTTGTCAGGCGGCGTTGCCGCAAGCGCCGGCGTTGCCACGGTGATCGCGCTCGGCGCATCGTCGCCGCAGCACGTCGGACCACAACAGCTTCGTTCCTTCGTCATGGTGTGTTTCTCCCGGAGTCTCGTCATGTCAACCGCAGGCGCATGGCAACGGCGCTCGCCGGGCATGCCTCGCGGAACTCGACGGACTGCTGCAACGCGCTCGGTGCCGCGGCTCGATCCGCCGCCGCGAACCCGAAACGCGGAAAGAATTCCGACGCCGTCGTCGTCAGAAGCCAGACTTCTTCCAGCCCCTCGGTCCTGGCCCACGCGAGTCGATCGCGCGTGAGTTCATCACCCAGGCCCCGGCCACGGAAGCGCTCGTCCACGACCGCGGAGCGGAGCAGACCTGCGCGCTCGTAGCGCTCGATGCCTTCGGCCCCGACGACGCGACCCGCGCAGTCGGCGACGACGTACGCCGGACCGAACTGATCCTCCAGGCCGTCAGTGATCAGGTGCGACGCGTTCAGCAGCTCGCGCACCGCTCCCAGGTCATCGGAGCCGGCGGCGCGCAGCCGCACGGGTCCGATCGCGTCGTCGCTCACGCGTGCGCCTCCCGCCCCATCGGGCAGGCCGCGTGCGCCGCGCAGTCCTCCGGTGCGTGGGCGTGCGGGCAATAGACCGTTGGTCGGAGTGCCGGGCGGGGCACATCCCGACGAAACGGGGCAGCGTCGGAGGACTGGAGATGCATGGGTGGCTTCATTCGTCGGTGCACTCGCTTCAGGTCAGGTCCTTCAGGCGATCCACCAGTCGCTGGCGCATGCCAGCGAGGCGCTCGCGATTCACGCGGTAGTGGGCCCACACACCGATGCGCTCCGATTCCACGAGCCCAGCCTCACGAAGCAGCCGGAGGTGATGGGAGACCGTCGGTTGCTTCACCGGGACGGCGGACTCCAGGTCGCACACGCAGACCCGCCCTTCGTTTCGGGCGAGCACATCCAGCAGCTGCAACCGCACGGGATGCGCGAGCATGTCGAAGTCGGCCGCGATCGACGTAGCCTCATCGAACGTCAACGTGGGTCGCGCGCTGGCATCGCAGCAGCGGACACCGGGCTTTCGTTCCAGCAGGTCCAGGGTTCTGGTCATGGACTCGTATCGAAGTTCCTCGATGAGTGTAACATAGTCATCGAAGACTGTCAATACGTCTCCTTGGTCCCCACCAGCCGGGAGAGCCGCCGACCCTCAGCCGCTGCGGTCGTGGCCGCGCGGGCTCCAGGTATCGGCGTCTCCACGCGAAGGAGTCCCAGTTCTGCCAACCGCACGGAACGCCGGCCCATGTGATGAGTGCTCGTGGCCAACGCACGCCTCGAAGGGCGCAATGAAAAGGGCGCCCGGCATCGGCGCCCCTGTCCCCGTGACCTCCGTGAACGCACTCCCTCGCGTTCACCCTGCCCTCGCTACTCCACGGTCACCGACTTCGCCAGGTTGCGCGGCTGGTCCACGTTCGAGCCACGCTTGACGGCGATGTAGTACGCCAGAAGCTGCAACGGCACCGACGCCAGGACGGGCATCAGAAGCTCCGTCGTCTCCGGAATGCGGAACTCATAGTCCACCTTGCCGGCGAGCGCTGGCTCATCGCGACTGGTGATGGCGATGACCTTGCCCTTTCGCGCTTTCACTTCGTGCACGTTGCTCGTGATCTTGTCGAACACCGAGTCGTGCGGTGCGATGAACACCACCGGCATCATCTCGTCGATCAGCGCGATCGGCCCGTGCTTCATCTCCGCCGCGGGATAGCCCTCGGCGTGGATGTAGGAGATCTCCTTGAGCTTGAGCGCGCCTTCGAGGGCCGCCGGGAAGTTGTAGCCCCGCCCGAGGTACAGGAAATTGCTCGCCCGCTTGAACTCCTCGGCGAGCGCCTCGATCTCTTCGGCGCGGTCGAGGATCTGCTTGATCTGTGATGGCAGCGCCTGCATGCCGGCGATGATCTCGCGACCGCGCAGCAGGGACAGGTCGCGCAGCCGTGCGAGCTTGAGCGTGAACAGCAGCAGCGCAACGACCTGGCTCGTGAAGGCCTTGGTCGACGCCACACCGATTTCCGGACCGGCGTGGATGTAGATGCCACCGTCGGACTCGCGCGCGATGGTCGACCCCACCACGTTCACGATGCCCATCGTGCGAGCGCCACGCCGCTTGGCCTCGCGCATGGCGGCCAGCGTATCCGCCGTCTCGCCCGACTGCGAGATCACGATGCACAGCGTCTTCTCGTCGACGATCGGATTGCGATAGCGGAACTCCGAGGCGTATTCCACCTCCACCGGCACCCGGGCCAGCTCCTCGATCAGGCTCTCGCCGATCAGGGCCGAGTGCCAACTGGTGCCGCAGGCCGTGATGACGATGTTGTCGAACGACAGCAGTTCCTCGTCGGTCATGTTCAGCCCGCCGAGCTTCGCCGTGCCTTCCTCGACGAGCAGGCGGCCGCGCATGGTGTTTTCCACCGTTTGGGGCTGCTCGAAGATCTCCTTGAGCATGAAGTGCGCAAAGCCGCCGCGCTCGATCTGCGCGAGATCCCAGTCGATGCGGGCAACGTTCTTCTGCACCTCGCCGGCCTTGAGGTCGACGATCCGGTAGCCGTTCCGGTCGACCACCGCCATCTCGCCATCGTCGAGGTAGACCACCTGGCGCGTGTGCGCCAGAATCGCCGACACGTCACTCGCCACGAAGAACTCGTTTTCGCCGAGGCCCACGAGCAACGGGCTCCCCTTCCGGGCCGCCACGATCTTGTGCGTGTCGATCGAGGAAATCACCGCGATGCCGTAGGTGCCCTCGACCTGGTTCAACGCCTCGACGACCGCATCCTCGAGATTGCCGGTGAAGGCCTCCTGAATGAGGTGTGCGAGCACCTCGGTGTCCGTGTCCGACGTGAACCGATAGCCGCGCGACTCGAGCATGCGCTTGAGCAGCGTGGCGTTCTCGATGATGCCGTTATGTACGACCGCAAAGTTGCCGTCCTGACTCACGTGCGGGTGCGCGTTGACCTGGTTCGGCGGCCCGTGCGTGGCCCAGCGCGTGTGCGCGATCCCGGTCGTCCCGTGCACCGGTGTGCCTGCGAGGAGCTGCTCGAGCTTGGCGATCTTGCCGGCTTCCTTCACGGTTTCCACGCCAGCGCCGTTCATCACGGCGACGCCAGCCGAGTCGTAGCCGCGGTACTCCAGCCGCTTGAGGCCCTCGATCAGGAGTGGGGTTGCCACCCGGGGGCCGACGTATCCGACGATTCCGCACATATGCGTTGGTGTTCTGGAATTACCGCGCGAGGGCATCCAGCGGCTGCCGACAGCGGCGCACCAGATCCCTCGCATCCGTTTCTGTTGGTCCTTCGGCGATCACCCGTACAATCGGCTCCGTTCCCGACGGGCGTACATGCACCCAACGATCGGGCCACGAGAGCCGCAACCCATCCTGCGTGTCCACCTCGGCGTCCCCGAACTCCCCCCTGAGGGCCTGATAGACGCTGTCCAGGCTCGCCTTCGGCCGGTCCAGCTTGTCCTTCACGATCTCATAGCGGGGGTACGATGACACCACTGCAGACAACGTGCCGCCTGTTTCTGCGAGCAGCCCAAGGATGAGGGCCGCGGCGAGCGGCGCATCCCTCCCCAGGTGCAGGTCGGGCAGGATCACCCCACCGTTCCCCTCGCCGCCCACCACCGCGCCCTCGGCACGCATCCGCGTCGCGACGTTCACTTCTCCGACGGGCGCGCGAACCACATGACTGCCGTACCGCGCCGCGACATCGTCCAGGATCCGGGACGTGGACAGGTTAGTGACCACCGTCCCTCGCCGCTTCGACAGCACCAGCTCGGCAGCCAGCGCCAGCGTCCAGTCTTCACCGATCGCCGACGCTCGGTCGGACACGACGGCGAGCCGGTCCACGTCCGGATCGGTGGCGAAGCCCAACGCAGCGCCCGTGGACCGAACGAGACTCTCGAGTTCCCCCAGATTCTCGGCCACCGGTTCCGGCGGGCGATGAAAGCGTCCGTGGGGCTCGAGGTTGATCGACCGAACGTCGCAACCCAGTGCCTCGAGCAGGCGCGGCATGATCACGATTCCCGCACCGTGGCAGGTGTCCAGCGCCACCACGAACCGTCGCGCGCGAATCTTCGCGACGTCGATGAAAGGGAGCGCCAGCACCTTCGCGATGTGGCGATCGATGGCGCCATCCTCGGACGTCACCTCACCCAGCGCCTGCCACTGCGCGCGGGGCACGCCGCTCTCCAGCAGGCCGCGCATCTCGGCGCCTTCGGATCCATCGAGAAACAGTCCCGCGGGCCCGATGAACTTGAGCGCGTTCCACTCGACCGGGTTGTGGCTCGCCGTGATGGCCAGCCCTCCCGCCGCATGGTGGTGCTCGACCTCGAGCTGCACCGTGGGCGTCGGCGCCATGCCGATGTCGATGATCTGCGCCCCGACCGACTGCAGGGCCGCCACCACCGCCCGGTGGAACATCGGGCCGGAGACGCGGCTGTCCCGCCCAACCACGATGGACCTGGAGCCCGATCGGGCCAGGGAAAATGCCCCGAAGGCGGCCGCGAACTGACAGGCGACTTCCGGCGTGAGGGCCTCCCCCACCCGACCTCGGACGCCGGATACGCTGACCATCAGTCCTTCGAACGCCATCAACGTCTCCGACCAAGTGTGTGAGTCGTGCAATGTAAGCAGGAACTCGTTGCCAACAAGCGACTTAGCGATGGTGATGCTGGTCACAACTACCCGTCCGACCTTCACCGCGAGCACCAACGGGTGTCGGGTCTGACGCCCCGCGTCGCTACCTTGGGCACATCGCGGATCCGGCATCGCGCGTGACTTGAGCAAAGGACGCACGAGCCGCCGCTTGGTTTTCCAATCGACATCCGATGCTTGACCCCCTCTCCCTCCTCCCGTTCGGCCTCGCAGCGCGCGACGGCGTGCTTGACGGCTGGCCGGCGCGCCAACTCGTGGCTGCCGGCGTCGGGGTCCTCCGCGCGCACGCGCCCGTCGCGCGCGCGCTCGCCAGGCGCCGCTCGGCGATGCTGCTGCCGGTTGGACCGAGCGTGCTGGTGGCGTTGGCGGCCTCGGACGGGCGCGGCGCGCTCTTTCTGGACCCTGCGACGGGGCCGGCGCAGGTCGCGCGCGAGCTGAACACGGCGCGCGTCGGAGCAGTATTCAGCACGCGGTCGTTTGCGAACCTCCTCCCGGACGACCTGCCTCGCGTGCTGCTCGATGACGCTCCCGCGTCTGCAACGTTCGTCACCGCGGCATCGCGCGAACAGTTTGACCTCTCGATGCACGAGGGCATCTCCATCGAAGGCGACCCTGACGCCGAGGGATCCACGGAAGAGCTGTTGTTGGCCTTTGACGAGGCCGCGGATCCGGTGTCGTGGTCGCACCGGCGCGCCTTCGGGCGCGTGCGCGCTATCGTGAAGACGCACGGCCTTCGCGCCATCGACCGCGTCCTGGTCATGCGCGCCTCGGGTGACCTTCATGCGTTCCTCGATGGCGAAGTCAGCGCACTCGCCGCGGGCTGCCGGGTGACCTCGCTCGCGTCAACGGACATCGGGCGCGCGCTAGATGAGATCTCACGGGGCAACGTCACCGTGCTCGTCGCGCCCGGCGCCTCGCTTGCCGCGATGTCGGCTCACCACGAGCATTCAGCTGCACACGCGGCCGGCGCGCTGCGACGGACGATCCTGTCGACGCCCGCGAACGAGGCGACGCGTCGTGCCTGGGCGGCGTGGTCCGGGCTCGAACCGGCGGCGATCGTCGCGCTGCCGTCCGGTGCCTAACGCACGCCCCGGGGCGTGAGTCCCGAAGGGGCGCGCTCCTCGGCGAGCGCCGACGTGTCGATCGCGCCGGCATCGATCGCGCGAAGGAAGGCCTGCACGACCTGCGGATCGAACTGCGCCCCGGCACAGCGCTGCAACTCGGCGATCGTCGCCGCCAGCGCCACCCCTGGACGATACGGGCGCGCGCTGGCCATTGCGTCGAACGTGTCGGCCACCGCGGCGATGCGGGCCTCGATCGGAATGGCGTCGCCCGCGAGTCCGTCGGGAATCCCGCGACCGTCCCACCGTTCGTGGTGCGATCGCACGATGTTGAGCGCGCGTGGCGTGTCGCCGAGGAGTGGCGAGAGCAGACGCCAGCCGACCGTCGGGTGCGTCATGATGTGCTCGTACTCCTCGTCGGTGAGGGGCCCGGCCTTGTTGAGCACCGACTCGCGCACGCCGATCTTGCCGAGGTCGTGGACCCGGCCACCGAGTTCGATCTGGCGGACCACTTCGGCGTCCATGTCCAGCGCACGCGCAATGACCGCCGAGTACCGCGACACGCGCACCGAGTGCCCGTGGGTGTACGGATCCTTCACTTCAAGCGCATCGGCCAGGCTCTGGATGCTCGCCAGGAAGAGTTCTTCGAGCCGGCGCGCCTGTGCGGCGACGCGTTCCTCCAGCCGTTCCTGATAGCCACGGTTCTCGAGGATGAGTCGACGCTTCTCCAGCGCCTGGCGCACACGCGCGCGCACTTCCTCGATGTGGAAGGGCTTGGTGAGGTAGTCCATCGCGCCCGCGCTCAGGCAGCTCACCGCGGTCCCGACATCGGCGACGGCGGTGATCATCATGACCGCGGTGTCGGGGTGTCGGGCGCGCACGGCCCTCAGCAGCCCGATGCCGTCGAGTTCCGGCATGTCGAGATCGGTGAGCACGAGCGTGGCTGGCTCACGTTCGAGGGCGGCGAGCGCCTGCATCCCCGACCCGGCTTCCTCGCACGCAAACCCGTCAGCCTGCATCACGCGCATGAGCACGCGACGCAGGTGGGGCTCGTCGTCGACGACCAAACAGCGAGTCCCTCCGCGCTCTCCTGCCGCGAAGGGTTCCCCAGCGGACAGCCCCGTCATTGGTGCTCTGCGTGCCTCCCGTGCGCCGACTTCCCGGACGCGGCCGGAGTTATCTTCACGGCCACATCCCACTCACGGCGCATGTCGCGAATCTTTGACTCGGATCTCCAGTACGCGCTCGGAACGCGAGCGATCCACGCGGGCCAGCGGCCCGACCCGACGTCCGGTGCGATCATGGTGCCGATCTACCAGACGTCAACATACGCACAGGACGGACTCGGGCGAAACAAGGGCTACGAGTATGCCCGCGGCAAGAACCCCACACGTGAGGCGCTGGAACGGAACCTCGCCGCCCTCGAAGGCGGCGTCCACGGATTCGCGTTCGGCAGCGGCATGGGCTGCCTCGACGCGATCATGAAGCTGTTCAGGTCGGGTGACCGCATCGTCTGCGGTGACAACCTCTACGGCGGCACGCCGCGCCTGTTCGATCGGATCCTCGTGAACTACGGGCTGCGGTTCACCTATGTCGACACCCGCGACCCGCAGCGACTCGAGGACGCGATGGGCCCCGACGTCAGGGGCATCATTCTCGAGACGCCGACTAACCCGCTGATGCATCTGACGGACCTCTCGGCCGCCGCCGGGATCGCGCGCCGCCACGATGCCCTCCTCATCGTCGACAATACGTTCGCCACGCCGGTCTACCAGCGCCCGCTCGAACTTGGCGCGCACATCGTGTACCACTCCACGACGAAGTACCTGAACGGCCACAGCGACATGGTCGGCGGCGCCGCCATCGTCCGCGACGACGACCTCGCCACGCGGCTGCAGTTCATCCTCAACGCCGCGGGCGCCGTGCCCGGCCCGTTCGACGCCTGGCTGGTGCTGCGCGGCACCAAGACGCTGCACCTCCGCATGGCCGCCCATGACGCCAACGGGCGCCTCATCGCCGAGGTCCTCGCGGCCCGACTCGGGCACGAGCGGGTGTTCTACCCCGGCCTGGCGTCCCATCCGCAGTTCGCCCTCGCCTGCTCACAGATGTCCGGATTCGGTGGCATGCTCTCCTTCGAGCTGGGCTCCCGCGAGGCGGCCGAGCGTGTCATGGAACGATTCAAGGTGTTCGCGATCGCCGAGTCCCTTGGCGGGGTGGAAAGCCTGGTGAACCACCCCGCCTCCATGACCCATGCTTCGGTGCCCGCGGACCGCCGGGCGAAACTCGGGATCACCGATGGCCTGGTCCGGTTCTCGGTTGGCGTGGAGGACGTGGGTGACTTGCTGGCTGACGTTGAACACGCATTGGCATGAACGCCTCCACCGGTGACACCTCACCGGGGAGCGTGACGTAGGACGTTCCAACCGCCTCCCAACCTCTCATGGCCGACCGCGTCATCCTCACCGACATCTCCTCGACCGCGTGGGAGCACCCCGCCGATCGCGCGGCGCTCAATACGCTGAGATCGATTCCCGGCTTCGATCAGGTCGTGCGAAAGGTCGCGGGCTTCTTTGGTGAACGTGGCGTCCGGCAGATGTTCCTCGCCAACGCCGTCCGCGTCGGACCCACGCAGAGGCCAAAGCTCTGGGCGCAGTACCAGGAGGTGCTCGCCACCCTCGACTGGCGCGAGGTTCCGGAGCTCTATGTCTCGCAGACGCCGCTCGTCAACGCTGCCGCGGTCGGCTTCGACAAACCGTTCATCGTTCTCAACTCCGGCACCATCGCCCTGCTGAACGAAGACGAGCGCCGCGACATCCTGGGACACGAGCTTGGCCACATCATGAGTGGCCACACGACCTATACCACGATCGCGATCATCATCCTGACGGTGGGCATCCAGAACCTGCCCTTCCTCGCCGGCATGGCGCTGCTGCCCTTCCAGCTCGCGCTCATGGAGTGGTACCGCAAGGCCGAGCTCTCCGCGGATCGCGCCGGGCTGCTGGTCACGCAGGATCCCAGGGTCTCGGCAAGCACGTTCCTCAAAATGGCCGGCGGCGGAGCCGGTGACGACGAGATCTCGATCGATGCCTTCCTCGAACAAGCGGAGGCCTACGAGACCGGCGGGGACTTCGCCGACAAGGTCTGGCAGGTGATCAACACGGCGTTCCGTACGCACCCGTTCGGAACCGTCCGCGCCGCGGAGTTGCAGCGGTGGGTCCGGTCGGGCGACTACGACCGCATCGTGGTACAGGGTGACTATCGTCGCCGCTCTGACGCATCGACACCGCCGCTTTCGGAGGATTACGTTGATGCCGTTGGGTACTACGGCCAACAGGCGCGCGATGCCATGGATTCGCTGACCGACGTCTTCGATCGAGCGCGCGACGCCTTCAACAGCGCCTTCAAGGGACCCTCAGGGACGTGAACGTACTGATCCTCGGTGGCGGTGGTCGCGAACACGCGGTGGCCTGGAAGCTCACGACAGACGACCCCTCAGTTCGAATCACCGCCGCACCGGGGAATCCAGGGATCGAAGCCCTCGGCCGCTGCGTTCGGATCAACCCATCCGAGCCGGTGGCCGTCGTGTCTCTGGCTCGTGAGGTCCAGCCGGACCTCGTGTTCGTTGGGCCTGAAGCGCCGCTCGCAGCGGGAGTCTCCGACGCCCTGAGTGCCGCCGGATTCGCGGTGTTCGGGCCGACGAGGGCTGCAGCTCAGCTCGAGTCATCCAAGCGGTACTCGAAGCAGCTCATGTTGGAGCACGGTATCCCAACTGCCGGAGCATCGTGGCACTCTGATGCGTCTCAAGCGAAGCTGGCTGTTAGACTTACGGGAGCACCAGTGGTGATCAAGGCCTCGGGGCTCGCGGCGGGAAAGGGGGTCGTTGTCTGTGAAACTGTCGAGGCGGCCGACCAGGCTATCGACGACATCATGCTCCGAAGCATCTATGGGCCAGCGGGTGCGGAGGTCCTGGTCGAGGAGTTCATGGAGGGCGAGGAGATTTCGGTGTTTGCGGTGTCCGACGGAGCCCAGTTCGTGCTCCTCCCGGCAGCGCAGGATCACAAACGCCTCCTCGACGGTGATCTCGGACCGAACACTGGCGGCATGGGAGCATACTCCCCGGTCTCTGTCGCGACAGCATCGAC
Organism: Gemmatimonadaceae bacterium; assembly: GCA_020846935.1. NCBI lineage: Bacteria > Pseudomonadati > Gemmatimonadota > Gemmatimonadia > Gemmatimonadales > Gemmatimonadaceae > Gemmatimonadaceae bacterium. The sequence continues at coordinate 83,555 of JADLCY010000007.1, read as the reverse complement.
CCTGGGCCGGATCTCGGAGGAGGTTATTGGGCCCACTCTGAAGGCGATGGCGGCGCGGGGAGCACCATTTCGTGGGCTGCTCTACTGTGGGATGATGCTTACGGCTGACGGCCCCAAGGTCGTGGAGTACAATTGTCGATTCGGCGACCCAGAGACGCAGGTTGTGCTCCCGGTCATGGACGAGGAACTGCTCCCGTTGTTGTCTGGTGCCGCCAGCGGTCACCTCGGGGCATCGCGCGATGCCTCAGTCTCGCGGCGGGCTGCGGTTTGTACCGTCGTTGCGGCGCCGGGATACCCGGAGGCCGCTCTGACTGGTGGCGAGGTCGTGCTCCCTCATGCTCCCGACGGTGTGCTGTACTTCCACGCCGGGACTGCTCGAGGTGAAGACGGTCGCCTCGTCGCATCAGGCGGGCGCGTGTTGGCCGCCACTGCCATCGCGGAGTCATTTTCTCAGGCGGCCGCCGCGAGCCGCAACGCCGCCGCGGCCGTTCGAATCGCTGGGGGCCAGTTCAGGCGTGACATCGGTTGGCGGGAGCAGGCACGCCGTGCCCGAGCTACCTGAGACCGAAACGATCGCGCGCGACCTCGCCGATCTCCTCGTCGGGCGTACCGTCCAGAAGGTTGCGGTCCTCCGGCCAGACGTGCTTCGCGGTGCAACGCCTACCTGTTTTGAGAGGCGCCAGAGTGGCGCCCAGGTGCTGCGAGTCTGGCGCCGATCCAAGACGGTGGTCCTTAGTCTTAGCGGGCCGGCCCACGTGCTCGTGACGCCTCGGTTCACGGGTTCGCTGCAGTTCGAGTCGCCGCCGGACGCGTACGTCACCATCTCGTGGCGCTTTGCGGACGGCGCCACCCTCATCTACCGCGACGTCCGCCGACTCGGCACGGTCGCCCTGGTCGATGCCGATGGACTTGCAGCGTTTGATCAGGCCCTGGGTGTGGAGCCCCTGTCGCCCTCCTTTACAGTCGCGGCCCTATCGGGGATTCTTCGGGCATCCCGAAGCGCAGTGAAGAAGGTGTTGATGGACCAGCGACGGATCGCCGGTGTGGGCAACATCTACGCGAACGAGGCCCTGCACCGGGCCGGCATCGACCCATCACGCATCGGAGCCGCGATCCGCGCACCCGATGCCGAGCGTTTGCACTTCGAGCTGCGCGCGGTGCTCGAAGCCGGGATCGCAGCGCGGGGCACCACGTTTCGCGACTACCGGGACGCGCGCAACCAGCGAGGATCGTTCGCGGCGAGCCTCCAGGCGTATGGGCGCGGCGGACTCCCCTGCATCCAGTGCGGCGCGCGCCTTACGGAAACGCACGCCATCGACGGGCGATCGACGGTGTTCTGTCACCGATGCCAGCGCTGAAGGCCGACCCGGACGCCGAGCGACTCGCGGCGCTCAGGGCGCACGTGCGGGCCGGCGCGGAGGAGCGCCCCGGCGTGTACCGCATGATCACCGAGACCGGTGAGGTGGCCTATGTGGGCAAGAGCCGCAAGCTTCGCACGCGGCTGCTGTCCTACTTCAGGGGCGAATTCCCGCGGGACAAGTCCGCGCGCATCGTCCGGGAAGCGCACCGCATCGAGTGGACCTACGTGCCATCGGAGTTTGCGTCGCTGCTCGAAGAGCTTCGGCTCATCAAGATGCTCCGTCCGAGACTCAACGTCGCGCAGAAGCGGGACGACCGGAACTACGGCTTCGTGCGCCTCACGAGCGGTCGCGCTCCGCGGCTGACGGTAACGCGCGGCAGCGGCGCCGCGGATCGTGGGGGGACGTATTACGGTCCGTTCGTGGGCACGGCGAACCTGCAGGACGCGTTGCGCGAACTCTCCGCGGCCCTGGGCCTTCGCGACTGCACCCTCGACGGCAAGATGCGCTTCTCCGATCAGATGGAGTTGCTGCCCGCACCGCCCCGCACGCCCGGATGCCTGCGCTTCGAGATCGGTACGTGCCTCGGTCCCTGCGTCGGGGCGCCGACGGCGAGCGCCTACGGCGCACAGGTGCACGTAGCCCGGGCCTTCCTCGACGGCACGTCCGATGTGCCGCTGGTCCAGCTGGAGTCGGCCATGCGCGCCGCGAGCGACCGCCTGGAGTACGAGCGCGCCGGCATCCTGCGCAACCGGTGGCAACTGGTCGAGTCGCTGCGCGAGCGATTCTCGCGCCTCCGGTTCGCCGTCGAGTCGCTGTCGTTCGTGTACCTCGTGCCCGGACACGCGGGCGAAGATCGGTTCTACCTCGTTCGTCGCGGGGTCATCCGCGACGACTTCGCGGCCCCGCAGTCGCCTGACGAGTGGGAGGCCGCACGCGCCCGGGTGCGACAGGTCTTTGCGGCAACCCACGACGTCCCTGGCGCCGTGCCCTCGCACGACGTCGATGAACTGCTGCTGGTGACGAGCTGGTTCGCGACGAAGCCCGAGGAACTCGACGCCACGATTCCACCGGCAACACTGCTCGAGCGCGCCGACTGACCGGTGGCGCAGGCTCGCCGCCGGTCACCGGCGGCCATCCGTGCGATGGGCGGCCCCGGGAATTGGGACTCACGGCCGACCGGGCGCTTCACGAAGGGACGTCGATTCCATCGGGGGTCAGCGTTGCAATGGCCCGTCCCGGGGGACTCAAGGGGTCCGCCATCCAACGGCAGCGTCACCTGGGCTTCCGGACGTCGAGGGCTTCACTCGCCGTGAGGTGCCACACGCCGTTCGCACCGCCCCGCCAGGACCAGGTATCACAGGCCGAGCCGATCCAGGGAGAGGGACGTCGGTTTCCATCGGCGTCATCGTTGCGAGCGCCGTCCTGGGAATCAGGGCTCGCTGTCGATCGGTAGCTCCACGATGGCGACGTCGATTCCCTCGGACGTTATCGTGAGGCGCGCGACGCTGGGCAGGATGTCGAACCGGCGCGGCCCGGCCGCGCCCGGATTGAGCACGAGTCGCCCCCCGCTGCGATGCACCAACGGCCGGTGCGTGTGCCCGAAGACGATCACCGAGGCATCGTAGGCGGCCAGAAGGCCGGCCGGCCTCGGAACGCCGAGTTCGTGTCCGTGGCTCACGTGGAACGTGTGGCCTCCGATCTCTCGATCGATGCGTGTGGGAAGCCGTGGGTGCCCCGGCGGATCGCAGTTGCCCATCACGGCGGCCACCGGGGCGATGGTCGACAACTCGGTCAGCACGTCGTCGCCGCACACGTCGCCGGCATGCAGGATGAGGTAGGAGCCGGCGAGCGCTTCGTGCACGGCGGCGCGCACGAGGCCATGGGTGTCGGAGATGACGCCGACGACCAGCGAGGTCATCCCGCGTTGAGTGCGTCCGGCTCTCCGCCCCAGCGCCTGACGAGTGAGTGCTCGACGTCGAGGTGATCGAGCACGCGTGCGGCGACGAAGTTCACGAGGTCATCGATGGTCGCCGGGCGATGATAGAACGCGGGGGCGGCCGGAAGGACGACCGCCCCCGCGCGGGTGAGCCGCAGCATGTTCTCCAGGTGGATCTCGCTCAGGGGCGTTTCGCGCGGCACGACGATGAGCCGCCGCCGCTCCTTGAGCACCACATCGCCGGCCCGCTCAACAAGCGATCGTGAGCTGCCGTGGGCGAGTGCGGAGATCGTGCCCATGGAGCACGGACAGATGACCATCCCCGCGCAGCGTGTGGAGCCCGACGCGGGAGCGGCGCCGCGATCGCCGTCTTCGTACACCGTGACGCATCGATCCCACGCCGCGCTCCCGACGTGTGCGCGCAAGGCGTCCACCGAAGCGATGTCCATCTCCGTCTGCAGGAGGCGAAGGCCATGGCCGCTGACGATGAGCCAGGTCGCTCGCCCGGCCCGCACAAGCTGCTCGAGGACGCGAACCGCGTACGGGGCCCCCGAGGCGCCCGTGATTGCCAGAACGATCGGGGGCGAAGCCGTCATGTCAGGCCAACCCGCGTACGAGGCGCTCGGCGAGCACGCAGGCAAAGAACACGAGGCTGATGACGCCGTTCATGGTGAAGAACGCAGCATCCAGCCGACTCAGATCCCCGGGCCGCACGAGGCGATGTTCGTAGACGAGGAGCGAGGCAGCGATGAGCACCCCAACGAAGTACAGCACGCCGCTCCCCGTCACCCAGCCCACGACCGCCAGAGCCACGATGGTCAACGCGTGCAGCCCGCGCGTCAGGGCGATGGCACGCGCTTCACCGAGTCTGGCGGGGAGCGAGTGCAGCCCGTTCTGGCGGTCGAACTCGGCGTCCTGCAGGGCGTACAGCACGTCGAACCCACCGACCCACGTGGTCACCGCAATCGCGAGCACGACCGGCATCCACCACGGCTCGGGCCACTGCCCCGTGACGGCGAGGTAGCCACCGACCGGCGCGATCGAGAGGCCGGCGCCGAGCACGAGGTGCGACCATCGCGTGAAGCGCTTGGTATAGCTGTAGAAGCAGATCCAGGCGAGCGCGATCGGCGAGAGTCGCGCGCACAGGGGGTTGAGTCGCCACGCGCTGTACACGAACAGCACGCCCGATGCGAACACCGCCGCCATGGCCTCGCGCACGCCGAGCGCGCCGCTCGGGATTTCGCGCATCTGCGTTCGCGGATTCCGCGCGTCGACGTCGCGATCGACGATGCGGTTGAATCCCATCGCGGTGAAGCGTGCCGTGGTGAATGCGAGGGCGATCCACCCGACCATCGCGAGTGTCACGGGGGCTTCGTAGCTGGCCAGCGTCGCGCCCACGAAGGCAAACGGCAAGGCGAAGACCGTGTGTGGCAGCTTCACGAAGTTGGCGTAACGCACCAGGCGCGAGGTGCCGCCAAAGGTCTGACCTTCGGGCGCGCGGGCCGGCGGATGCGCCGACGGAGGGAGGGTCATCGCGCCGGGATCCCGAGGCGCGGCCACATCGCGTCGACCTGCGCCTTCGTGGCCGCATCCATCTCGATCACCTTTGGCCAGTTGCGCGTGAACCCTTCTTCCGGCCACTTCCGCGTGGCATCGATGCCCATCTTCGATCCGTAGGTGAACGCGCGGCTCCCGTGGTCGAGCACGTCCACGGGCCCCATCGTGAAGCGCACGTCGCGTTCGGGATCCATGTTGTTGAGTGCCACCCACCAGGCTTCCTGCGGATTGCGCACGTTCACGTCCTTGTCGACGATCACGAGCACCTTGGCGAGGGACATGAGCCCGGCTCCCCAGAGCGCGTTCATCACCTTGTAGGCCTGACCCGGGTAGTGCTTGTCGATCGACACGAACACGAGGTTGTGAAAGATCCCCTCGGCGGGCATGTGGTAGTCGACCACTTCCGGCGTCGTCAGGCGGAGCAGCGGCAGGAAGATGCGCTCGGTGGCGTGCCCGAGGTAGAAGTCCTCCATCGGAGGCCGACCGACGATCGTGGTGGCGTAGACGGGATTCGAGCGCATGGTCACCGCGGTGACCTGCACGCGGGGATACAGATCGGCCTCCGAGTAGAAGCCGGTGTGGTCGCCGAACGGCCCTTCGGTGACGAGCGCCTCGGCGGGATCGATCTCGCCCTCGATCACGAACTCCGCATCGAAGGGGACGTCGAGATCCGAGGTGAGCGCCCGGGTGAGCGCGACCGGCGACTTGCGCAGGAAGCCGGCGAAGATGTACTCGTCCACGTTAGGCGGAAGCGGCGCCGACGCCGAGTAGATCGAGGCGGGGTCGGCGCCGACGACGATGCAGACCGGCATCTTCTCGCCGCGCTCGGCCATCGCACGCCAGTGCGCCGCGCCCACCTTGTGGCGCTGCCAGTGCATCGCGACGGAGTCCGGACCGAGCACCTGCACGCGGTACATGCCGACGTTGCGGATGCCGCGCACCGGGTCGCGCGAGACCACCATGGGGAGCGTGATGTACGGGCCGCCGTCGTCCGGCCAGCACGTGAGCACCGGCAGCTTGCGGAGGTCGATCTGGCGGCCGGTCCACACGACCTCCTGGCACGGAGGCGACCCGCCGCGGCGACGGGGCGGGAACTTCGCCACCTCGAGCAACCGCGGCAGCAGGCCGAGCTTGGCCACGATACCATCGGGCACCTTGAGGTCCAGCAGCTGCGTGATGCGCGCGCCGACGGCGTCGAGGTCGTCGACGCCTAACGACATCGCCATGCGGCGCATGGACCCGAACAGGTTGATGGCCACCGGGTACGGCGAGCGCGTGCCGTCATCGAGCAGCACGTGTTCGAACAGCAGCGCTTCGCCACCGCCTGGCGCCTTGCTCACCCGGTCGGCGATCTCGCACAGCTCGAGCCTTGCGCGTACGGGTTCGCGGACGCGGACCAGCTCACCGGCCGCATCGAGCGCCGCAATGAATGACTGCAGATCGTCGAAGGGCGACGGACCGGAACCCGGCGTGCTACGCCCCATGCGCCGACCCTCCCTTCTCCCCGCCATGCACGGCGGCCACGCCGAGGGTCAGGTTGTGCCAGGTCACACGCGAGAATCCGGCGCGGGCCATGCGCTCGGCCAGCGCCTCCTGTACCGGGAAGTGCTTCACCGATTCGGGGAGGTACTTGTATGCCGAGCGGTGGCCGGAAACGAGGCCGCCGATCGTCGGCAGGATGTGGTGGAAATAGGCGTGGTAGCCCGCGCGCACCAGCGGAGAACGCGGCGTGGAGAACTCGAGGATGACGAATCGCGCACCGGGTCGCAGGACGCGATGCACTTCACGAAGGCACGCGTCGAGGTCAGCGACGTTTCGGATTCCGAACGCGACGATCGCACCATCGATCGAGGCGTCGGCCAGCGGCAGCTCCAGCGCGTCCGCGACCACGGGCCGCACGACGGCGGAGGACGCCTTGGCCGTCCCGGCGCGCAACATGGGCTCGGCAAAGTCGGCGCCGATCACCGATCCCCTGAAGCCGGGCAGCCGCGCGAGCTGCGCGGAGACGTCCAGTGTTCCGGCGCAGAGATCGAGGTATCGCCCATCGGGAACCCGACGCCATCCCAGCGCATCCAGCGCGCGCGCGCGCCAGCGCCGGTCGATGTTGAAGCTCAGCAGGTGATTGAGCAGGTCGTACCGTGGCGCGATCTCCGAGAAAATGCGCTGCACGTAGGCACGCTTGGCTGCGCCACCGCTCGCGGCGTCGTGCACCACCACCGCATCGTCGGCAGCGCGATCCGCGATCACCGGCGGTCGCGGCGTATCGGTGAGGGTCATCGTCGAAAGGTCGCTGGGGGTGACAGCGCGATCAAGCGTGACGCTAGACCCGTCTCCCGGTGGTCCTTACCTTCCCCAAACCTCGCAGGTGGGGACGGTAACCCCTCCGGCGCCACCGAGCGGCATGGCCCCGATCCTCGACCTGAAAAACCTCCCGGATGCGGACCTCGTCTCGCTCGCGCAGGAGGGGCGCGAGACGGCGTACCGGGAGCTGATCCGTCGATACGAGCGGCCCGTCTTCTCGCTGATCTTCCGCATGGTGCGCGACCGCGAGATCTCCGAGGACCTCGCACAGGACACATTCATCAAGGTCCTCAACCACATCGATCGCTACCGCCCGGAATTCAAGCTCTCGAGCTGGCTGTTCAAGATCGCGAACAACGTCGCCATCGATCACCTGCGCAAACGGCAGATCGACACCATCTCGATGGATGGCTCGCCTCACGCGGCGACTGCCGCCGAGATCGAGGCCACCCAGCTGGAAATCGCCGCGCAACAGGAAACCGCACTCGAGGAGCTGGAGGCCAAGGAGATCGGCTCGGCCATCGAGCGCGCAATCGAGTCCCTCCGGCCGGAGTACCGCGCCTGCATCATGCTGAGGCACGTCGAGGGGCGCTCGTACGAGGAAATCGCCGCGACCCTCGACCTCCCGCTGGGAACCGTCAAGACCTACATCCACCGCGCGCGGCACCAGCTGCGCGAGGCCCTGGACAGTACTCGTGAGTGAAACCAAGTCGCCCGCTGGGTCGTACACCCCGAAAGAGGCCATGTGATGCACCGACACCTGCTTCCCGAAGAGATCGACCTCCTCCTCGATGACGAGGAGGGCTTCGGCGTTGCCCCACTCCGCGCGCACCTGGATCAGTGCCAGGAGTGTCAGGCCCGGTACGACGGCCTCGCCGTCGTCGTGACGCGCCTCGAAGCACTTCCCCTGCTGACGCCAGCTCCCCGGTTTGCCGACCGCGTGATGACGCGCGTCGAGGTGTTCGAGCCGTGGCACGTCGCGCTGGGCGACTCCGTGCGCCGGCTGATCCCCACGTCGTCCAGTGGGCGGGTCGTGGTCGGCGCCCTCGGGGGCGTGATGGCTGTCACCATGACGCTGCTGGCGGTGTGGATTGGACAGCGCGCCGACGCCGTGTTGTTTCTCGCCAACCTGGCTGCGGAGCGGACGCGGGAAGGGGTGGCTTCCCTCGCGGTCGAGGCAACCCTGGCCCTCTTTGGGGCGCCCACGGCCACCGCGCTGCAGCAGGGGGGGATGGCCGCGCTGGCAGGTGCAGCGGGGGTTCTTGTGGTTTCGGTAGGTGCGGTAGCGCTCGGCGTGAAGGCGCTGGCCACCGCTGGACGCCGCCGGAGGGCCTAGCATGAAGACGCGGGCGTTTCTGGCGGCCGCTACCGCGGCTGCGCTGTGGGCATTTCCCATCGCGGGCGCTGCCCAACCCACTACCTCGCAGCAACCCGAAAGCCTCGCCAGGTTGGCCGGGAATGACAGCCTGATCATTGGCGGGCGCATCATTCCTGTCGGGGCGACCGTCGATGGTCCGGTGGTGGTGGCTGGCGGCAACCTCGAGGTGCGTGGCACTGTGCGCGGAACGGCCCTGGCAATCGCAGGGGACGTCCTGGTGAAGGCGGGGGGCCGCGTGACGGGCGACGCCATTGCGGCCTTTGGCGACGTCCTCAACGAGGGCACGGTGGACGGGAAGGTGAAGCCCCTCACCGGCACGTTTGGCGCGTCGCTGCGAACCCTCATGCGCGGCAATGACGCCGAGCCTCACCCGAACCGCTCACCGCTGAACCTCGCGGTCGGCTGGTTCACGGTGATGATGCTCATCGGACTGGGCGTGCTGGTGTTTGCCAGCCCGTACCTCGATGGCGTCGTCGACGTGCTCGGTCAGTCGTTCTGGCGCTCGTTCCTGACCGGTGTCGTGGGTGAGCTGGGCGTGCTGCCGGTGATCCTGCTGATTTGCGTCGGGCTGGCGATCACAGTGATCGGGGCTCTGCTCATTCCGTTCGCGGTCGTGGCGCTGGTACTGGCAGTCGCCGGACTTGCAACGCTCGGTTTTGTGGCCGTGGCCCGCCTCACGGGCGACGGCATCGGTGGGCGCACCAGCGACCGACTGAGCGCGCGCGGCAGCTCGCTGCGGGGCGTCGTGGTCGGGCTGGCTCTCTACATGGGTCTCTGGCTGCTCGCCGCGGCACTGAACCAGATTCCGGTTGCCGGAACCGTTTTGCGGCTCCTGGCGCTCGTGGTGACGTTCGTGGCCGCGACCGCTGGCTTTGGCGCCGCCTTGCTGTCACGCGGGGGAACCCGCAGAGACGCGGCGGTCACCGTTGCGCCGGCTCCGGCGAGCGACGCTGGGTGGCAGACACCAACACCAGTTGCGGGCGTAGCGGCTGCGCGGCGCTCCAGGGCCAAGGTCGGCAGTTAGGCCGACTGCCAGGCGAGATCCCCGAACACCTCCATCGGGTGCTTCGGCAAAGCTCGCCGCGATGAGCCCTGCGGCGCGTGGACCACGGCAGTCTCGCGAGGTGGCACGGATCCGTATGGCAAGGGGCGGATCACAAGGGCTTCGCCCGACCGCGTGCGGTGTCCGTGGCTTGAAGGCGGACCGCTAGCGGTACCACACGACCGTCGCGCCCCGCGCGAGGCCGAGCATGCTGGCGGCGTTCCCGTCGCGGAGCGCGACTTCGAGGAGCCCGCTCGACCCCATGAGCGCCACCGGTGGTCCCGGCGCAACGTCTCCATAGGTCGCGCGAACGGGCACCGGGCGTCCGGCGGCCGCGACGACTCCGTGGCGCACACCGACGAGGTTGGTGATCGCGTTGCCAAAGCGGTCGATTGCGATGACCTCGCCGATGATCGCGCCATCGTCACGACGCACGGATTCTGGCGTGCGGCGCACGACCGGCGACGCATGCGGCGCGCCTAACGAGGTCAGGCTGGCGCCCGTGGCGAGGGCAGCCGCCGCCGGGGCAAAGACATCGCGACCGTGGAAGGTGCGCGATGCGGACGGGCCAACCGGAAGCGCTACCACCTGCTGGTCGCCGACGAGCAGCGCAGGGGAAAGCACCCCGTTGTCAGGGCCCACGAGGTAGCGACCCTCCGACGCCACGGCGAGGGCGGCGCGCGCGGTGCCGACGCCGGGATCCACCACGACCACGTGCACCGTGCCGGCCGGAAAGCGGCGCCAGTAGCGAGCTACGCCCAGCCGTGCCAGCTCGACGTCGTGGGGCGGGATCTCGTGGGAGAGGTCGACGAGGTTGCCCTCCGGGCAGAGAGACAGCAGCACCCCCTTCATCTCCGCCACGTACCCGTCGGCCGTGCCGAAATCGGTGAGCAGCGTAATGAGGGGCCGCATGGGCTATCGTCGCTGGGGGACGCCGAGGACCTCGTGGAGCCGTCCGGCGATGGCGTCGAGCGCCCTGGCCGCCGGCGATGCGGGATCGGCGGCGACGATCGGTCGGCCGGTGTCACCGCCCTCCATCACGCGCGGCGCGATGGGCACCTGGCCCAGCAGGTCGAGATGGAGTTCGTCAGCGAGGGCTTTGCCTCCGCCCGAGCCAAAGAGCGCGGTGGGCTTGCCACAGTGCGGGCACTCGAACCAGCTCATGTTCTCGACGATACCGAGCACGGGGACGTTTACGCGCTCGAACATCTTTGCGCCGCGCAGTGCATCACCCGTCGCGACCTGCTGCGGCGTCGTGACGATGATCGCGCCGGACACATGGGTGGCCTGCACCAGCGAGAGCTGGGCATCGCCGGTCCCCGGCGGCATGTCGACGAGGAAGTAGTCCAGCTCGCCCCACGCCACGTCACGCAGGAATTGCGTGGTGATCTTCATGACGATCGGGCCGCGCCAGATGGCCGGTTGATCGCGGTCGATCAGAAAACCCAGCGAGATGAGCTTCACGCCGTGGGCCTCGCGCGGCACGATCTTCTCGTTATGCACCGGCGGCGCCCCGTCCACGCCCATCATGCGCGGGATGTTCGGGCCATAGACGTCGGCGTCCATGAGCCCGACACGAAAGCCGCGCCTGGCCAGCGCCACCGCGAGGTTCACAGCCACGGTCGACTTGCCCACGCCACCCTTGCCTGACGATACGGCGATCACGTGCCCCAGGTTCGGGTACAGGACCGGCGTGGGCGCCGAGGGTGTGGCGGCAGGCGGCCGGTTGTCCATCACCGGGAGCGGTCCGCGGCTGCGTGCCGCCGGGCCCGGCACCTCGGCAGGGTCCTTCACCTCGACCCTCACGCCGGTGACGCCGTCGACGCCTTCCACGGCGTGCCGCACATCACGCACGACGGTTGGATCGTCGCTCGACGCGAGTACGACGGTCAGGCGGACCTTGCCGTCGGTGGTCGTCCCGATGTCACGAATCATGTCGTCGGCGAGCACGCTGCCCGTGGAGCGGGGGCTGCGCACGCCGGCGAGGGCAGTTTCGATGCGTTGCTGAAGGGTGGTCACGATGTATTCGAAGTCAGACAGCGTCGGCGGGTTGCAGCACGCCCACATAGTCGCGGGCGGCGCTCACCACGCGTTCACGAACCTGGTCAAGGGTGCCGGGAATGAGCGCCCCGGACGCCTTGGCGTGGCCTCCTCCGCCAAACTCTCGCGCAAAACGGTTCACGTCGACCTGCCCGGTCGAACGGAACGAGACTTTCACCTTCCCGTAGCCGAGGTCGCGGAAGAACAACGCGAGGCGCGTCCCCAGGATAGAGCGCGGGTGTTCGACGATTCCGTCGAGGTCTTCGGGACTCACGTCGTAGCGCTCGAGCGCGTCCGCGGTCACCGAGATCCACGAGATGCCATGTTCCGCATCGTGGCCAATAGAGTGGAGCGCGTCGCGGAGCAGAAAGATCCGCCCCGTCGAGACCGACGCGTAGATGCGTCGATACATCGTCTCCGGGTCGACACCGGTCCGGAGGAGCGAGGCGGCAATGGCGTGACAGCGCGGCGAGGTGTTCGCGTACCTGAAGCCACCGGTATCGGTGAGGATCGCGGTATAGAGCGACTCGGCGATCGGCGTGGTGATCGGCAGGCCGAGCGCGGTGGCAAAATCGAACACCAGCTCACCGGTGGCGCACGCCGAGGGATCGTCCATCAGCAGTTCGCCAGCGGGTTCGTCACTCGGCACGTGGTGGTCGATGACGATGCGTGGAACGGTGAGGCGCCGCACGCTGTCAGCGAGTTGCCCGAGCCGGCGCATGTCGCTCACGTCAAGGACGATGAGCGCGTCCAGGCCATTGAGGGCCCGGACACCGTCGCGCGTGCTCTCCTCGATGGAGTCATCGAGGAGGAAGGCAAAGATCGACGGCCAGGGCGTGGGGTTGATGACGCGCGCGGCGACGCCCAGTTCGGGCAGGAGCCGCGCCATCGCGGCCACCGACCCACAGGCATCCCCGTCCGCGTTGATGTGCGTGGTGATCCCGACGCGTTTGGCGCCACGCAGAGTCTCGGCGATGCGTTGCGCGGCGACGCGACGGGCCGGGGCGACGTCCAGAAGATCGGAAAGTGGCACGTGGGGTCTGCAAAGACGAAGCGGCGCCCCGGGTTGGAGCGCCGCCTCAAAGATACACGGTTCCTGGGTGCTACCGCCCGGCTTCGGCTCTGGAGACCCGCGAGTTGTGCTTCCCGTAGCCAAAGTAGATCAGCAGGCCGATGGCGAGCCAGATAAGGAGTCGGAGCCAGGTGTCGAGCGGAAGGCCCGACATCATGTACCCGCAGATCAGGATGGCAAGAACAGGCACCACGGGTACCATAGGTGTCCGGAACGGTCGGTGCAGATTGGGTGACCGGTAGCGAAGCACAAGAACCCCGGCGCTGACGATGACGAAGGCGAGCAGCGTGCCAATCGACACGAGCTCACCGAGGAGCCCGATCGGGAACATGCCCGCAACCAGGGCCGCGACGCACCCCGTGATGATCGTGGAGACGTAGGGCGTCTGGTAGCGGGGATGGATCTTGGAGAACAGCGGCGGGAGAAGTCCGTCCTTCGACATTGCGTAGAAGATGCGGGGCTGTCCGAGCAACATGACCAGCACCACGGACGCGAGGCCGGCGATGGCTCCGAGAGCGACGAGCATGCGCAGCCACGACAGGGCCGGACCGGCCTTCGCGATCGCCACGTACACCGGATCGGGGACGTTGAGCTCGGTGTAGCTGGCGAGCCCCGTCATCACGAGAGCCATGAGGATGTAGAGCACCGTGCAGATGGCCAGCGAACCCAGGATGCCGATCGGCAGGTCGCGCTGGGGGTTCTTGGCTTCCTGCGCGGCGGTGGACACCGCGTCGAACCCGATGTACGCGAAGAAGATCACCGCGGCCCCGCGCACGACGCCCGAGAGTCCGAAGTGTCCGAACTGGCCGGTGTTCTCGGGGATGAACGGCTGCCAGTTGCTCGGCGTGACGTACATGAAGCCAAAGCCGATGACCAGGAACACGATCGCGACCTTCACGAACACGATGATGTTGTTGAGCCGCGCCGACTCCTGGATGCCGATCACGAGCAGCGTGGTGAGCAGCCCGATGAGCAGCATCGCCGGGAGGTTGATCAGGTTCCCGGTTGGGACCAGCGTGTGCGTCCCCTGTACCGCAAAGGGCGCATTGGTGAGTGCGGCGGGCATGTTCACGCCGACGTAGTCGCGCATGAACGACGTGAAGTACCCCGACCATCCCACGGCGACCGTGGAGGCGGCAAAGAGGTACTCGAGAATGAGATCCCAGCCGATGATCCAGGCGACGAGCTCACCGAGTGTGGCGTAGCCGTAGGTATAGGCCGAGCCGGCGATGGGGATCATCGACGCAAACTCGGCGTAGCAGAGGCCGGCGAAGAGGCAGCCGAGGCCTGCGAGCACGAACGAGAGGACGATGGCCGGACCAGCGTACTGGGCGGCGGCGGTTCCGGTGAGCACGAAGATGCCCGCGCCGATGATCGCGCCGATGCCCAGCAGCGTGAGGTTCATCGCACCGAGGGTGCGCTTGAGGGTCACCGTTTCGCCGGTGCCCTCCGCCTCTCGCATCAACTGGTCAAGGCTTTTCTTCGACCAAAGTCCCATATCGGGAGTCTCCGGTGGTCAGGCGTGAGATGGGCGATCGCGAGGGATCGCCCGGAAGGGTGGTACAGGGGACGGCGAAAGTGGACCTCGTGGCGAGGTGTTGTCAACGGGCCAGAGCGAGCGAGGCCCGGGTATGGGCATGGCGCACCCTGTAGACCACCGCCAGCGGTATGGTGGCGCCCGGAGACGAGGTGGGACACGGCACACGAGCCCGACCCCATTCCTCCGGGCATCGGGCCGAGGCAATCAGGCGCCGCTCAGATCGAGTAGTTAGGCGCTTCGCGCGTGATCTGCACGTCGTGCGGGTGCGATTCGCGGAGACCGGCGGACGTGATGCGGACGAACTGCGCCTCCGTGCGCAGCGATTCGATCGACCCGCATCCCACATAGCCCATGCCGCTGCGCAGACCGCCCACCATCTGGAACAGCACGTCGCTGACGGGGCCCTTGTAGGGTACTCTGCCCTCGATCCCCTCCGGCACAAGCTTGCGCGGCGACAACTCGCCGTCCTGGAAGTAGCGATCGGCGGAGCCGTCCTGCATGGCGGCGAGTGAGCCCATGCCGCGAATCATCTTGAATCGGCGCCCCTCGAGCAGGAACGACTCGCCCGGAGACTCTTCGGTGCCCGCGAGCATCGATCCCATCATCACGCTCGACGCGCCGGCGGCCAGCGCCTTCACGATGTCGCCGGAGTACTTGATGCCGCCGTCGGCGATGACCGGAATGTCCCCCGCACCCTCCACCGCATCGATCACGGCCGTGAGCTGCGGCACCCCGACACCGGTGACCACGCGCGTCGTGCAGATGGACCCGGGCCCCACGCCGACCTTCACGGCATCGACGCCGCGTTCGACCAGGGCCGCCGCCCCTTCCCGGGTGGCGACGTTGCCCACGACGAGCTGCACCTGCGGGAACGCCTCGCGCACCGCGACCGTGGCCTGGAGAACGCCGTCGGAATGCCCGTGCGCGGTGTCGATGATCAGCACATCGACCCCGGCGTCGACCAGGGCCCGCGCGCGATCGAGATAGTCGCCGCCAGCGCCTAACGCGGCGGCACAGCGCAACCGGCCATGCTCGTCCTTGTTGGCCGTGGGATACTGCTTGCGCTTGTGGATGTCCTTGACGGTGATGAGCCCCCGCAGGTGGTACTCGTCGTCCACCACCGGCAACTTCTCGATGCGGTGCTTCGCGAGGATGCGCTCGGCGTCGTCGAGCGTGGTGCCGAGCGGCGCCGTCACGAGGTTGCGCGACGTCATGGCCTCGCGGATCGGCTGCTGCAGGTTCCGCTCGAACTGCAGGTCGCGGTTGGTGATGATCCCGACCAGCTTGCCGGTGCCGTCGACGATGGGCACGCCCGAGATCCGGAACCTGGTCATCAACGCCACGGCCTCACGGAGCAGCGCGTCCGGCGACAGCGTGATCGGGTTGAGGATCATCCCGCTTTCGGAGCGTTTCACCCGGTCGACTTCGGCGGCCTGACGGTCGATCGACATGTTCTTGTGCACCACGCCAATGCCACCGGCGCGGGCCATCGCGATCGCCATCTCCGATTCGGTCACGGTGTCCATCGCGGCCGAAATGAGCGGCACGTTGAGCTGGATGCCCCGCGTGAGCCACGAAGCCGTGCTGACATCGCGCGGGTGGGTGAGCGCGTGCCGCGGGACGAGCAGCACGTCGTCAAACGTCAGCGCCGGTTCGGTCCGGATCCTGGCAGACGCCGACGAGGAGGCGGCGCCATTGGCGCCAATGCGCAACGGCCCGCGATCCGTGGTCGTCGGATGCGCGGGCCGTTCGGGAGATCGAGTTGATGTCGCCATAGCGAAAGCTAGGCGGGTCACGGGGCGACCTCAAGCGCCTTTGAGGATCCAACGCCATCACCACGGGCACCACCACCCTTCGCCATCACCATCCGGGATACACGCACCCGCACCACGTTCAGCTCAGTCGCGCCACAGAGCCGACCGCCCGCACGACGACGTCGAGGCGATGCTCCAGCCTCGTCGTTGCCCTGGTCGTGGGCCAGTGCGACCGGCCCAGGACCCGTCGAGTTACGGCCCCTGCGTCGTCGGAGCCCCGGGATCCGCAGGCGGAGGCGGCGTGGTCGTCGGAGGTGGCGAGGTCGGCGATGACGAGGGGGCCTGCGACTCTCCGGTGGCCCCCTTCACCGTCGAGCTCGCGGCCGTCACGATGTCGCTGGCCACGGATTTTCCCGCCGCGGCCACGCCGCTCAACACACCGGCAGCGCGGTTGAGGAGCCCCATCGTCTCCGAGATGGCCGTCGCCGACACCTTGCCCGCGCGGAGCGTGTCTTCGACGCCTTCGGTGAAGCGTGTGAACAGGTTCGACGCCGACACGGGTTCGCGCGCGCCGTACCTGGACGAGAGGAACTCCAGGTAGTCGAGCACCTGATAGGCGCGTTCGTCGTTCAGTGTGTCGAGCTGCCGGATGAGGCGTTCGCGAAGGTGCGCAGAGGGAGCCATGGCCGCGTGGGATTCGGTGGAGTGGGACGACGTCCCGACCCTCAACCTACCCTGCGGACGCCCCGTCGGGTTTCAGGCGCGCCAGCGGGCGCGACGTCCACGCACGTCGATATGCGCGTAGGGGGAGCCACCGCGGTAGACGCCAAGCCCGCCCACGAGGTCCGGGTGCTCACGCTCCACGCGCTCCACGGCGCGTTCGATGAGCGAGATGTCCACCCACGTCACGCGGCCATCACCATTGGCGTCCACGGCCACATCCGCGGCGTCGCCGTACTGATGGCGGCTGTCGCCGGCGGCGCGTGGCACTCGGCGGTTGTGGAGCGGCGTGCGGAAGCCGGAATGCACGTCCACGTCGACCTCCGCGCCACGCTCCCCGCGGAACCGCGCGATCTCCTCGAACACGAGTTCGAGCTTGTCGAGCAGGCGCGGGTCCATGGCCACGTAGCGGGGCCAGGTGGTCTGCTCATCGTGCGTGATGAAGTCCTCGATCGTGAGATGTTCGGAAACCGGCAGCGTCACGTCCACGGCGCGCACTTCGAGGAACCCTGGCGGGGCCGCATCGAGGTCACCGCGTCGCTCGCCGGCATAGAAGCCGATGCGATAGCCGTTGATGGAGATGCCGCGCTTGGCGCTCATCGGCGTGAGGACGCCGACGGTGAGGCTGTCCACGACGCGCCGCTCATCACCATCCAGGATCGCGAGGTGGTAGAATCCCGGCGCAGCCGGTGCGAAGATCGGGCCGGCCAGGGGGCGCGGTACGGCCACCCCGGCCAGCGATCCCACGGGCACCCACTCGTACCGCAGTCCTTCGGGTGACGTGCTGAGTTCGAGCGGAATGGAGACCGGCGTCGAGGGGAGCGCCGTCACCATGCGAACCGCACGGCTGCGGCCATGTGCGCTCGTGCTGGGCCGCGCCAGCGACAGCCGCGGAGCGCGAGGGGTGTGCACGCGTGCCGGGCCAAACGCGGCATCGGCGCGCGAAAGAATGCCGAGCGAGGCGACCGCGAGCGCGCCGAAGAAGAGCGCGGGACCAAGGCGAGAGCGACGCGGCGCCACGCTCCGCTAGACCCCCCAGCGGGCGCGCGTCCCGCGAACGTCCACGTGCACGAACGGTCCGTGGCTGCGCGTGCTCTTGTAGAGTCCGGCGCCCCCGGCGAGTTCGGGATGCGCCCGCTCGACGCGCTCGACGGCGTCGAGGATCACGCGGGTGTCACGCAGGTCGACCCGACCATTGCCGTCGAGGTCGTCCATGCGCTCGTTGCCGTCGTTGTCGATGAAGATGTCGGCCGCGTCGCCGTACTGGTGGCGGCTGTCGCTGGCTCGCCCACCGCGTCGGACGCCTTTCGCGTTGTACTGCGGCGTGCGGAAGCCGGACATCACCCGCACACGATCCACGGTGACACCTCGCGCCTGCAGGTCGCTGATGATGAGCTCGAGCTTGTCGACGAGCGCTTCGCTCAGCACGAGGTACTTGGGCCACACGGCCTGCTGATCGTGCGTGAGAAAGTCGCGCAGCATGAAGTGCTGCGAGACGCGCGTGTGCTGGTTGGCCGGGGTGATCTCGATGAAGCCTTCGGGTACCGTGCCGCGCCCGGTGCGTTCGGCGGGCCAGCGGCCCATGTGGTACGCGCCGAGCCGCGTCCCCTGCTTGGAGCGGAAGGGAAGCATCGTGATCATCGAGAACGGGCCGCTCGCGGCAGACGCCGTGTAGACCCCTGGCCGACTCGCCGCGCTGTCGCCAAAGAGCTGCTGCAACACGCGGATGGGGCCACCGCGGGCCGCGGACACGAGCCGAGCCAGGAGCTTGCCGCTCCTGCCCGTCAGCGAATCCACGACCGATAGCGAGTCGGCACGGACCGTCACGGCGCTCTCGCCCGACGCCTGCGCATGCAGGTGTGGCGTCGACAGCGCGAGCGTGGCGGAGATCAGGAGGGCCTGATGTGCGAGACGGGCCATGCGGGGGAACGAAACGGGTCGAACGAGAGCAACACGAGACCAGCGACCACGTTTCGACGACGCCCCGGGCGCCCGCCACGTCACTGGGGAGCTTCGGCAGGTGACGAACCACCAGAGCGCGCGGTGATCCGTGCCTTGCGAAGGAGTGGGAAAGCTACCTCGCACACATGATTGTGCCACCGTTGTACGCGTCAGGATTCCGCCGCGTTTGACCACGCGGACAGCTCGAGGGTTGCCGAGCCAGCACCGCCTGGCAGGCACGCCTGGTTGCTGAACCATGCCATCACCGCTGCGGCCGAGTTCGCGCAGGCTCGGCGAGCCGTCGCAGGCGAGCGCTTCGCGTTCCCTGGACGTCGATCGGCAGCGACGCCGGCGCCGCGCTGAGTCCGGGCGCTTGCGGCGGACGCGGCCGGCCACATCCGCGCGCGTCTGGCAACGCGGTGCGCGTCGTCTCGCGCCAGGCGCGCGACGCGCGATCCAGTCGCGGGAACCCGTTGATCCGAGGTGTCGACCCGCCACGCGCCCAGCCCCACTCCGCTACATTCCCCGTTCCCTTTCCCCCCGCTGGCGACCGCCCTTCGACCCATGCCTGGTACGACTCGACCAGTAGTGCTCGTCGTCCTCGACGGCTTCGGGTTCCGCGAGGCACCGGACGGGAATGCCATTGCCATGGCGCGAATGCCCACCTGGAAGGCCCTGTGGTCGAGAGCGCCGCGGACCCTTCTCGAGGCATCCGGGCGGGCGGTGGGGCTCCCCGTCGGGCAGATGGGAAACAGTGAGGTGGGTCACCTCAATCTGGGCGCCGGACGCGTGGTGAAGCAGGATCTCGTGCGCATCGACGAGTCCATCGAGGATCGGAGCTTCCAGACGAAGCCCGCGTTCCTCGACGCGTGCGCCCGGGTGAAGGGCAATGGCGGCACCCTGCACCTCATGGGGCTGCTCGGGGATGGTGGCGTGCACGCGATGGACCGCCACCTGTTTGCGCTCATCGACCTGGTTCACGCGCAGGGCGTTCCCCGCATCGCGCTGCACGCGTTGATCGACGGCCGCGACACCCTCCCGACGAGTGGGCTCGGCTACCTGCGCGCCACACTGGCCCATGCGGCCGGCCGGGTCGTCGTCGGATCGCTCGGCGGGCGCTATTTCGGCATGGACCGCGACAAGCGCTGGGAGCGCGTGGTGAGATGGTACGACGTCGCCGTGCGAGGCCGCGGGACCACGACCGAGGATCCGGTGGCGGCGATCCAGGCGTCCTACGATGCCGGCGTGACGGACGAGTTCATCGAGCCGCTCGTGGTGACCCGGGACGGCCAGCCCGTCGCGCCGATGCGCGATGGAGATGCCGTGATCGCGTTCAACTATCGGTCCGACCGCATGCGGCAGATCACGCGTGCCATGATGGATCCCGGCTTCACGGGGTTTGACGTGCGCGATCGACCGCAGCTCTCGCTCGCGACGATGACATCGTACGACGAGTCGTACTCGTTTCCGGTCGCGTTCCCGCCCTTCTCGATGGCGCGGATCATGGCGGAGGTGATCTCGGAGCGCGGGATGACGATGTTTCGTACGGCGGAAACCGAGAAGTACCCGCACGTGACGTACTTCTACAATGGCGGCATCGAGACTCCGTTCGCCGGCGAGGAGCGCAATCTGGTCGCGAGCCCGAAGGTGGCAACCTACGACCTGCAGCCGGAGATGTCGGCGCCAGGTGTGACCGACGTGTTGTGCCATGCGATCGCGCGGGGCACGTACGATTTCACCCTCTGCAACTACGCGAATGCGGACATGGTCGGGCACACCGGCTCGATCCCGGCGGTGATCGCGGCGCTCGAATGCGTCGACGCGTGCCTCACGCGAGTGGTGAAGGCCGCCGAGCAGGCCGGAGCGCGGCTGCTGGTCACGGCCGATCATGGCAACTGCGAAGTGATGATCGACCCGGCGACGGGTGGACCGCACACGGCGCACACGACCAATCCGGTGCCGTTCGTCGTCGTCGACCCCGCGGGGGAGCGTGCCCTGCGATCCGGGGGCGCGCTCTGCGACGTGGGCCCCACGATTCTTTCGATGCTCGGCATCGACCAACCTTCCGAGATGACGGGACGCGACCTCCGGTCCGGCCCGGCGTGAGTCACCACATGCAGAATCGATTGCTCCTCGCCTTCTCGCTCCTGGCTCCCGCGGCCGCGATCGCGCAGGTGGGACACGTCCCGGCACGGTCACCGTACCGCGACCTCGAGTATCGCCAGGAGCTGACCTTCCTCGGTGGCAGCTTCGATGCCGCGATCGACCCGGCGCGCGTGGCACCGACCGGGGGACCGATGGTCGGCGCGCACTACGAGTTCCGCGTGGGTGGCCCGGCGTACCTCACTGCGCGGATGGTTGGCGTCTTCGCGAATCGCACCGTGATCGACCCCAAGCTCGAGCTGGTGAACCGCAATCTTGGCGAGAAGTCGGTGCCGTTCCTGCTCACGGACCTGGGCTTCTCGCTCAACCTGACCGGCTTCAAGAGCTGGCACGGCCTGATCCCGGTCCTGGGTGGTGGCGGGGGCATCGCCACGAGCTTCGAGAGCCTCGACGCGGGCGGGTACCGTTTTGGTTACCCGTTCGTCGTGACCGTCCGGCCCGGCCTCAAGTTCGCGGCGCGCGGGCGCTGGCAGGGACGACTCGACGCAACGAACTACTTCTACCGCGTGCGCTATCCCGAGACGTATTTCGTGAAGACCGGCGCCGACGATCCGGTGTTGCCGCCGGGGTCCGCTCGCAACTACTGGAAGCGCAACCTCGCGATCACGATCGGGGTCACGCGCAGCTTCGGTCGTTAGGCGACCGCCACACACGAGTCACCGGGGGCGCGTGACCATGGGCCACCGCCACGATGTGGACCGATGCATCGGCGTGATCATGGCCGGCGGGGGTTCCACGCGGTTCGGCGGGCGCCCCAAGGGTCTTGAACGCGTCGGCCGCGCGCGGCTGATCGACCGCGTCGCCGACGCGCTGCGCACGTGTTGTGATGACCTCCTGCTGGTCGCCAACGACCCCGAGGCGGAGCGCTGGATCCCGGGCGTGACCGTGCGGCGCGACGTGCGGCCGAACGAGGGTGGCCTCGGTGGGCTGCATGCCGCACTCACGCATGCCGCCGCGCCGGTGATCGTCGTGGCGTGGGACATGCCGTTCGTGACCGGTGCCCTGCTCCAGCGCCTGCGCACCTGCGACCCGACGGCTGACGCCGTGCTGCCGTGGAGTCCGGGGCCACGCGGCGTCGAACCGCTGTGCGCCTGGTACGCCCCGGCGTGCCTCCCGGTCATCACGAGATGCCTCGATGCGGGCGAGCGTGCCATGGTCGGGTTCCATCACCTGGTGCGACTCACCGTGCTGCCCGAGGGCGAAGTGCGCACGTTCGGTGACCCGTCGGAGCTCTTCCTCAACGTGAACACGACCGACGATCTGGCCCGCGCCCAGGCCATCGCGTCCCGCTAGGCGGCACCGGTCGCGCGCCGGTCGCGCGGTCGCGATCTTTGCTGCACCATGACCCTGCCTCGCGTCTCCCTGCGCCCCGCTGCGCTTGCGCTGTTTGCGGCCCTCGCCGGGTGCGCGTCGTTGCGCGGTGGTCGCGCAACGGAGCCCGTGCGCGAACTTCGCCGCGCCACTGACTCGCTCCTCGCCCAGCCGCGAT
This sequence comes from Gemmatimonadaceae bacterium, assembly GCA_020846935.1. NCBI lineage: Bacteria > Pseudomonadati > Gemmatimonadota > Gemmatimonadia > Gemmatimonadales > Gemmatimonadaceae > Gemmatimonadaceae bacterium. Next base: position 61,261 of record JADLCY010000007.1, on the reverse strand, counting down.
TCCGTTCAGCAGCGCTGGGCGTGCTCGTGGTCGACCCCGCGCGCGGGGACACGCTCGTCTCGCGCAACGCCGGCAAGCTCTTCATCCCCGCCTCCAACCAGAAGCTGCTGACCGGCGCCGTGGCGCTCACCCAACTCGGCCCCGACTTCCGATTCTCCACATCGGTGTTCGCCGATGGCCCGATCGCCGACGGCGTCGTGTTCGGGAACCTGCGGTTCGAGGGGATGGGCGATCCCAGCATGAGCGACCACATGGCGGGCGACGCCATGCGTCCGCTGCGCGCACTCGCCGATTCGCTCGCCGCCCGTGGGGTCGTGCGGATCCGCGGCGCGCTCGTGCCCGGCCGCGACGCCTTTCCCGACGCCACATGGGGGTTCGGCTGGGCGTGGGATGACGTGGATTTCGCGTATTCGGCGGGCGTGGACGAGTTGTACTTCAATGAGGGCTTCCTGGCGATCGATGTGATCGGCGGGCGGAGCGCCGGTGAACTGCCCGCGATGCGCGTCCGGCCGAATCCCGCGTTCCCCAACGTGCGTGTGCAGGCGACCACCGTGGAGCGCACCACGCCGGGCGAGCGGCCGCGCGTGCGAGCGTCGCACGACAGCACGGACGCGCTTGCGGTCATCGTGGACGGCGCGATCGCGATCGGTGATTCACAGCGGGTGGAGCTGACGCACCGCGATCAGGCACGCGCGTGGCTCGAAGCGGCACGCACCGCGCTGCGCGATCGCGGCATCCTGGTCGATGGCGGCATCGGCGAGCGCACGCCGGCGCCGCCGACCGCCTGGACCGAGCCCGCCGGTACACTGTTGTTCTCCGTGGCGTCGCCTCCACTGTCGGAGATCCTGGTCGCGTTCGAAAAGCCTTCGCAGAACCAGATCGGGGAGATCCTGCTCAAGTCGCTGGGCCGAGCAAAGCGCGGCGCCGGGACCGCCGACAGCGGGGCCCGTGTCGTGCGGGATCAGCTCGTGGCGTGGGGTGCGGCACCCGATGGTTTCGTGGTGCGTGACGGGAGCGGTCTCTCACGGCACAACGTGGTGACGCCGGCGACGATCATCACGGTGCTCGACGCCATGCGCCAGGGGCCGCTCTTCGAGACCTTCCGCCGTGCGCTTCCCATCGCCGGCGTGGACGGCACGATTGGCACGCGCATGCGGGGCACACCCGCGCAGGGAAACGTGCATGCAAAGACCGGCACGCTGGACATGGTTCGTTCGCTCTCGGGATACGTGACCACCGCCGATGGGCGCCTGCTGCTCTTCAGCCTGCTCGCGAACAACTTCACCGTGCCCACGCGCGAGGTCGATGCGCTGCACGAGGCGATCGCGGTGCGGCTGTCGCAGCTCGGAGGGCGCCGCTGATGCTTCCCGTCGCCGAGGCCGCGGCGCGCGTCACCGCCGGCATTCTGCCGTTGGACCCCGAGCGCGTCGCTCTTCTGGACGCCGTGGGGCGCGTGCTGGCCGAGGACGCGATCGCCGGGTACACGATGCCTCCGTGGACCAACTCGGCCATGGATGGTTATGCCGTGCGCGCCGCGGACATAGCCGGCGCCAGCGCGAACGCGCCCGTGCTCCTGCGCGTGCTGGAGACGGTGGCGGCCGGCGCGTTTCCCTCGCGGCCCGTCGGCCCAGGCGAGGCAACGCGCATCATGACGGGCGCACCGGTGCCCGAGGGGGCCGACACGGTGGTTCGCGTGGAGGACACCGACGACGGCGTCGAGTCCGTCGCAATCCGCGACACGCGCGACAGCGGCAAGAACCTCCGGCCGCGAGGCGAGGACTTTCCCGCGGGCGCGACCGTCGTCCCCCGCGGAACGCCCATCGCGCCGGCGCAGGTGGGCGTGCTCGCGTCGTTGGGGCTCGGGTCGGTGTCGGTGCACCGCCAGCCGATCGTCGCGATCCTCGGTTCGGGGGACGAACTCGTGGACCTCGACCGGTTCCACGACGTCCTCGCCGGGCGCAAGATCGTGTCGTCCAACTCGTACACGCTCTCGGCGCTCGTTCGCGCCAACGGCGGTGTGCCGCGGCTCCTCGGCAACTCGCCCGACGACCCGGAGGCATTGCGTGCCCTGCTGGCGCGGGCGCGCGGCGCAGACCTGGTAGTCACCTCGGCGGGTGCGAGTGTAGGGGCGTTCGACCATACCCGGGCCGTGCTCGCCTCGTCGGGTGCCACGCTCGACTTCTGGAAGGTGAAGATGCGTCCCGGAGCACCGATCGGGTTCGGCACGCTCGGTGGCACGCCGTGGATTGCGCTGCCCGGAAATCCCGTGTCGGCGATGGTCACCTTCGAGCTATTTGTGCGACCGGTGATCCGCCGCATGCTCGGTCACGCGCGCGTGCATCGTCGGCCCGTGCCGGTGCTGCTGGAGGAGCCCGTGGCGATCGCGGCCCGCCTCACGCACTTCCTGCGCGCCATCGTGAGCGTCCGCCCCGACGGCATGCTGGGGGCACGACTGACCGGGCCCCAGGGCTCCGGCATCCTCACCTCGATGTCGCGGGCCAACGCGTTGCTCATCATCCCGGAGGAGCCATCACACGTGGCGGCCGGTTCGCGAGTCAACGCGTTCCTGACGAGCGAAGACGCATCGCTCTCCGCGGAGTTCTTGCTGTAGATGAGCCTGCGTGACCGGTTCGACGTCGCGGAAACGACGATCCGTGTCGGCGACCATGCGTGGACGCTCGAACATCCGCGCAGCGCCGAGGCGCTGATCAGCGAGCCCGATTTCGAGCGGGACGAGCGGCTGCCGTACTGGGCCGACATCTGGCCGTCGGCGCGCGTGCTGGCCGACGTGCTCGTCAGGCACCAGGGCGACGGTCGAACGGCCCTGGAGCTCGGTTGCGGGAGCGGACTCGTGGCGTGTGCGCTCGCCTGTGCGGGGTATCGGCTGACGGCCACCGATTACTACGAGGATGCGCTCGCGTTCACGGCGGCGAACGTGCTGCGCGCGACGGGCGTGTCGATCACGACGCGCCTGGTCGACTGGCGCCAGCTTCCCCGGGACCTCGGGCGCTTCGATCTGGTCGTGGGCGCCGACGTGCTGTACGAGCGCGGCTACGGCCCACTCGTGGCAGACGCGCTGGCGGCGACGATCGGTCCGCGCGGCGTGGCGTTCATCGCCGACCCGGGTCGCGTGGGGTTCGATGCGTTCCTCCAGGCGTGCCGGGAGCGTCGCTTGTCCGTGGACGAGGCGTGGACCGTGCCGCACGCGCTCGACGCGCAGCGCCACGACGTGCGTATCGTGACGCTGGTGCGGGATGCGCCTAACGGTTGAGGACCTCCGATGCCCCGCGGCGCAGCACGCGGCGCGCCGGGAACCACGCGGCACACACACCGGTGACGACGATCGCCGCGATTACCGTGGCGAAGGTGAACGCATCGCGCGGAGACACGCCGAAGAGCAGCTGCCGCAGGACGCCGCCGGCCGCGAAGGCGACAAGGGATCCGACGACCGCCCCGGCAGCGGTCAGCGCGAGCCCGTGGCGAAGGATGAGCCATCGCACGTGGGCGGGTGCGGCGCCGAGCGCGAGCCGGATGCCGATCTCGGGGATACGGCGCTGTGCCGCTTGCGCCACGACGCCGTACACGCCGATGACCGCGAGAATGGCGCCCACGACCGCGAACGCGGCCAGCAGCAGCGCCATGAACCGTTCGCGCACGAGCGAACGGTCGACGATGCCCTCCATGGTGCGGATGGAGAGCACGGGCAGCATCGGGTCCAACGCGGAGATCGCCGACTCGATGGGGCGAAAAAGCGCCGATGGATCGCCGCGCCCGCGCACCACGACGTGGAATCCCGTGCGCGGGTCCTGGTAGATCGGGTCGATGATCTCGATCTGTGGCGGCGTCCCGACGGCGACCTGCCGTTCGTCGCCGACCACCCCGATCACACGGCGCCAGACGGATGACGAGTCGGGAGTGAAGTCATTCGCGATGTACTGCCCGATCGGGTCGCGTCCGGCAAAGTATCGCGTGGCAAGCGTCTGGTTGATGATGATCACGGGCTCGCCACCGATGCCGTCGGCGTCCTCGAACGTGCGGCCCGCGATGAGTGGCACGCCCATCGCCTTGAAATAGTCGCGGCTCATCCGGCGGTGCAGCACCTCGCGACCGGCGCCGTCGCTTCCGCGACCACGGATCGCAAAGTCCATCGTGAGGCCGGTGGCCGTGAGCGGGACGTGCGAGGTCAGCGCCGCATACTCGACGCCGGGGATCGCGCGCAGCCGCGCCAGCAGCTGGTCGTAGAAGGCGGTGAGGGCCTGCGGCGGGTCGTCGCGGCGCGTGGGAAGGCTCAGCGTGAGCGCGACCGTGCCGCTCGTCACGAACCCCGGGTCGACCAACGTGAGGCGCTGGTAGCTGCGGACGAACAGGCCGGCGGCCACGGTGAGCGTCACGGCCAGAGCAACTTCACCCACGGCGAGGCCGTGCACCCACAGGTGCGCCTTGCGCCCGGCACTGCTGCCACGCATGCCGTCCTTGAGCGCATCGGCCGCTGGACGTTGCGCCGACCAGAGTGCCGGGGCCGTGCCAAAGATCGCGGCGCTTGCGGCGCACAGCATGAGCACGACCGCAACGACGCGTGCATCGGGCTGAACGTTCGATACCGGCAGCAGTCCGGCAGGCTGCCACGCGACGAGCACGCGCGTGCCCCACCAGCCGATCGCCAGGCCCACCGTTCCCCCGATCAGCGACAGCAGAGCGCTTTCGGTGAGCGCCTGCCTGACGATGCGTCCCCAGCTGGCGCCGAGCGCACGACGGAGGACGACCTCGCGCTCGCGCGCCGCGGCGCGGACGAGCAGCAGATTGCCCACGTTGGCGCACGCGATGAGCAGCAGCAGGCCCGTCGCGCCCAGGAGGATCATCAACGGGCGCCGCGTGGACCCCACGAGGTACTCGTGCAGCGGGCCGAGGTCGGCTTTCATGCTCGCGTTGATCCTGGGGTGCTCGCGTTCGAGCGCGCTCATCACCGTCATCAGCTCGGCGCGAGCCTGCTCGATGGAGACACCGGCGGCGAGTCGTGCCACCGGCCGCATGAAGTGCGCCCGACGGAACCAGTCCTGCCCGCGGTCCTGCGGATCCCAGTGCGACGGCGTCCACATCTCCGTGTCCTCGGAGGGCAGGCCGAAGCTCCCTGGCATCACGCCCACGACTTCGGCGTCGCGCCCGTCGACCCGGAGCGTCCGACCGACCACGGAGGAGTCGGAGCCGAACTTGTCGCGCCACGCGCGGTGGCTGAGCAGCACCACGCGACGGCCGGTCGACCACGTGTCGCCGTCATCGAAACCGGCGCCTAACGCGGGGCGCACACCGAGCAGCCTGAAGAACCCGCCCGTAACCGCAACGGCGCGCAGCGCCGTGGGATCGCCGGCGCCCACGACGATCGCTTCCTCCGTGAAGTTCGTCCACGCCTCGACCCCGCTGAACGACGACACGCGTTCGCGCCAGTCGAGCATGTTCGCCGGCGCCGCCGTCTCTCCACGCCACCCCTTCACGTCGTTGTTCTCCCAGAGCGCAACGAGTCGATCGGGTTGGGTGAACGGCAGCGGGCGGAGGATGACCGCGCTCACCGCCGAGAAGATCGCCACGACCGAGCCCATGCCGAGGGCCAGCGTGAGGATCACCGTGCCCGCCAACGTCGGGTTGCGCCGCAGCAGGCGGAGCGCAAACCCGAGGTCGGCGCCGACGTCCGCCAGTGGCCGGTCGCCACGCCCATCGCGATACGTCTCCTTGGTCCGCTCGACGCCGCCGAACGCCGCCAGCGCGCGTCGACGGGCCTCGTCAGGCGGGATTCCATGGCGAACGTGCTTCGCGGTTTCCTGATCGAGGTGGAACTGGATCTCGTCCTGCAGGTCCTGCTCGTCGCTCGCGCGGCGGAAATTGGCGCGCACGCGCATCCAGGCGTTGCGGAATCCCATGGGCTCAGGCCTCGAGGATGTACTCGACCGCGGTGACGTAACGCCGCCAGTTTGCCGTTTCCTGCCCCACCGCCCGGCGCCCAGCGGCCGTGAGCCGGTAGTACCTGGCGCGCCGGTTCTGTTCGGTGACCTGCCACTCGCTGTCGACGAGCCCGCGCTGTTCGAGTCGCTGGAGCGCGGGGTAGAGCGAGCCCTGGTTCACGTCGAGCACGCCGCGTGAACGTTCCTGGATGCGCTGACTGACACCCCAGCCGTGCATGGGTTCTGCGCTCAGCACCTTGAGGATGAGCAGGTCGAGGGTGCCTCGGAGGACGTCGGACTCGGGCATGGGAACGGGCGGCAGGTGTTGTCGGATTTCGACACTACGGAAGTTGTTGCTGTCGAGTTCCGACAGCAAGGGCCAGGCGCGCGCGGAACCCATGACGCGACCGATGCGCGAACTGTGTCAACTGAACAGCAACCTGCTTGCCGACGACGCTGATCACGGTGCGCCATAGCGCGCCTGATAGACGGCCCCCTGGGTCGCGTGAACGCGAAGGGGTGACGGATCGCGCCGTCACCCCCAGCCTACGGTCCCCGCTCGCGAGTCACCGCTGCTCGGCGCACCCCTCGTACTTCGTCTCCCCTATCTCCACACGGGCGCGGTACGGCCATTGCTTGTCCGACATGCCATCGCTGCACGACGTGCGCGTGATGACCGCCTCGATCGTGCCGCGATCGCCGATGCTGTTCCAGCGCAGAGAATCGCCAACCATGACCGCACGTGCGGCGTCGAACCGCAGGCCGGCGGTGTCCTCGGGCGTCGTGAAGCGCATGCCGGTGGCATCGATGTGCAGCGCCCAGAACGGCTCGGTGCCGACCAGCCTGAACGAAGGATCAACCGGCTCAGGAGCCGTCGTGTCGGTTGCCGAGACGATGTCGGGTTCCGTGGAACCCGACGCGAGGCTACCGGCCGCCGCCGGCGGAGATGCGCGACCACACGCCGCCGCCATCGCGACTCCAACGACCGACACCAGGCATCGCCTCATGTCGCGAGGCGATCCGCGACCACCTCGGCGATATCGTAGACCGGAACCTCCGAACCGAGCTTCTTCCCGGCATCACCCAGCATCGTCATGCAGAACGGGCACGCCACCGCAATCGCCTCGGCGCCGGTGGCGAGCAGTTCCTTCTTGCGTTCGACGTTGATGCGCTCGCCCACCCGCTCCTCCATCCACATGCGGCCGCCGCCCGCCCCGCAGCAGAGCCCACGATCCTTCGATCGCGCCGCTTCGACGAGCTGCACCACCGGGAGCGCACGCTTGAGCGTCTCGCGCGGTGCATCGTAGATGTCGTTGTAGCGACCGAGGTAACACGAATCGTGGTAGGCCATCACGAGCTTCTCGCCCTCGGACGTCCTGAGCGGCACGCGCCCCTCGGCGAGGAGGTGCTCGATATAGGTCGAATGGTGGACGACCTCGTAGTGCCCGCCGAAATGCGGGAACTCGTTCCCGATCTGATGAAAACAGTGCGGGCATGACGTCACGATCGTCGTCACGGCATAGCGATCGAGCGTCTCGATCGCCTGCTTTGCCAGCACCTGATAGAGGTACTCGTTTCCCATGCGGCGTGCCGGGTCGCCGTGGCACGCCTCCTCCTGGCCAAGGATGGCGAACCGAATGCCCGCCGCCTGCATGATGCGCGCGAACGCCACGGTGGTCTTCTTTGCGCGGTCGTCGAACGATCCCATGCAACCGACCCAGAACAGCAGGTCCGCCGTTTCTCCGCGCGCCTGCAGCTCGGCGAGCGTCGGGATGTCCATGCCCTCCGCCCATCGGGCACGATCCGCCGGCTGAAAGGCCCAGGGCGCGCCGTTGCGCTCCAGCGCTTCGAACGCGGGAAGCACCTCTTCAGGGAATCGCGACTCTGTCAGCACGAGATTGCGCCGCATCTCGTTGATGATCTCCAGCTGATCGATCGACACAGGGCACTCGTGCACGCAGGCTCGGCACGACGTGCACGCCCACAACTCGTCTTCGGTGATGAAGTGATCGAGCAGCGTGTGCTGGCGCACGTCCGCGTCGCCGTCGGTTCGGGCCGAGCCGATCAGGGGCAGGCCAAACACGTCGTCACCGCCCACGAGCGTTGGCGCGACCTCCCACAGCCGCTGCCGCGTGTCGATCACGATCTTGCGCGGCGAAAGCGGCTTGCCCGTCAGGTTCGCCGGACACACCGCGGTGCAGCGGCCGCACTCCGTACACGCGAAGCCGTCGAGCAGGTTCTTCCACGACAGGTGCGTTACGTCCGCCGCGCCAAACACCTCCGCTTCTGTCTCCAGGTCCATCGGCTTCATCGCGCCGATCACACCAGGCCCGCTCGTGTTGGACAGAAACGTGTTGGGTAGCGACACGATGACGTGCAGGTGCTTCGAATACGGCAGGTAGTTGAGGAACGCGAGAATGAGCAGCGCGTGGACCCACCACGCGACGTCGCGCATCGCCGTGGCTGAGCCGGGCGACATCCAGCCGAGCGCCAGCGCCACCGGCGTGGAGACGGGCTGCACCGCCATCGGGTAGTGTGGCGTCACGAGGCGATCGCCCGCGGCGACGAGAATCAGCGTGACCATCAGGGCGCCGATCATCGAGAGGATCAGGATCGCGTCACCGGAATGCACACCATCGCCCTGGAGGCGACGCGGCTTCACCACGATACGACGGTAGAGCAGCACGGCAACCGCGGCGAGCACGGCGCCCGCGGTTGTTTCCTGCGACGCGAGGAACAGGTAGTGCAGCGGCCGCGGGAGGATGCTCGCGTACGAAAAGCCGGGGATCACGCCCTGCACGAGGATCTCGATGGCCCCGACCTGCAGCACGACAAATCCCCAGAACACCAACGCGTGCAGGGGCCCGGCTACGGGATCGCGCAGGATTTTTGTCTGCGCGATGCCGATCGTGAGCAGGTTCCAGAGCCGACGCGGGAGGTCGTTCAGCCGAAAGGTCGCCTGACCCAGCCGGAGGTATCGCACGAGCCGCTGGGCGCTGTACGAAAACATGCCTGCGCCAAGGAGCAGGATGAGCAGGAAGATCGCGTTCGAAACCGGCATCAGTCAGCGCGACAGGATGTCATGTCAGGTGTCAGAGACGATCCGAAGCTACTGGCGCGCGGGGGTCCGAGCCAGCGTGCTTCGCGCCACGTCCACGATGACCTCGAAGGCAGCGTGCACATCGGCTTCGGTCGCGTCAAATGCGCCCACCTGGAATCGAATCACGACGCGCCCATCGACCCTGGTCTGCGTGAGGTAGATGCGGCCGTCGTCGTTGATCGCGTTCACGAGCGCGACGTTGTGCGCATCGAGATCAGCGACGCCTGCCGGCGCATGGCGGAACGAGAACAGGGAGAGCACGGGCTCGCTGGTCACGTCAAACGACGGCTCCGCGCGCAGGCGTTCACATAACGCGCGCGACCATGTGACGTGCTGGCGGATCATGGCACGCAACCCTTCGAGCCCGTGCGAGCGCAGGAGAAACCACAGCTTGAGCGCGCGGAACCGACGGCCGAGCGGGATGTGCCACTCGCTGTAATTGATGACGTCGCCCTTGCCGTGCGTCCTGAGGTATTCGGGCTGGATGGCCAGCGTGCGCACGAGCGATGCCGGATCGCGAACGAAGTGCGTGGAGCAGTCGAACTGGGCGCCGAGCCATTTGTGCGGATTGAGCACCACGCTGTCGGCGCGCTCGACGCCGGCCCAGAGCGTTCGATACTCCGGGCAGATCATCGCTGCGCCCGCCCACGCCGCGTCCACGTGCGTGAAGAGGCCGTGACGCTGCGCCACATCACAGACGGCGCCTACCTCATCGGTGGCGCCGACGCTCGTTCCACCGACGCAGGGGATCACACCGACGGGAAGGTGTCCGGCCTCGCGATCCTCGCGCACCCTGGCGTCGAGTGCGGCGACGTCCATGGCCCGCGCCGCTCCGCGCGTCGGGATGCGCACGAGGTTCTCCTCCCCGATCCCGGACACCCAGATCGCGCGGTCGATCGAGGAGTGGACCTGATCGGACGCGTACACGCGCAGCCGCGGTTGCCGCGAAAGGCCCTCGCGGTTGCCGGCCCAACCCGACGCGCGCTCGCGCATCACGAGGACCGCGGCGAGTGTCGCCGACGATGCGGTGTCCTGGATGACGCCCGTGAACTCGTCGGGGAGTCCGAGTGCCTGACGAAACCAGTCGAGGACTACCGTCTCGAGTTCGGTGGCGGCGGGCGACGTCTGCCAGAGCATGCACTGGGCCGCCATGGCCGTGACGAGCGACTCGGCGACGATCGAGGCTGGAGCAGCGTTGGCCGGGAAGTAGGCAAAAAAGCGCGGATGCTGCCAGTGCGTCATGCCGGGTACGATGATGCGCTCGAAGTCGGCAAAGATCGCGTCCATCGACTCGCCGAGTTCCGGTGCGGTCGCGGGGAGTTGCGCGCGGACGTCGCCTGGCGACACCGGCGCACGCACGGGCCGGTCGCGCAACGTTTCGCGGTAGTCGACGCCCCATTCGGCGGCGCGCGTGGCCCAGTGGCGGAACTCTTCGGGGAGCACTTGTTGGGTGGGGTGAGTCGCGGACGAGTGGCTAGCGGTAGCGCTGCTCAGGGCAACCTACCCGCCGTGTGCCTTTCTGGGTGCCGTCAATCTTGTCCAAGGCGAGCGAAGAGGGGTCGGTTCGCCCGGTCGGGCCCGATGGACCGGTGACCACGCGGGGTAACGGGTCACGGGCGTCGCCTCGAGCATGGCGGCGGTCTGCGCCTGGAGCTCGGCAGCCCAAGCGCGCTGCTCCCACGCCGGCGACAACCGACGGCGCAGCGGGCTCAACTCAATGGCGCTCGACAACTCGAGCGCCTGGCATGTGCGCTACTTGCTGCGGATAAGCCCCAACTCCACCACCTCAGCCACGCCGACATCGGCATTGAACTTTGTGGCTAGCACGTAGTCGTGCCCGACTTCGAACAAGCGCACACTTCCAGGCAACTGAACGGTCGCGATCACGACACCGGCGCTGTCGAAGACTCGTACGTCAGCCATCGGATCGCCGGGAATGCTGACCGTGACCCAGAGATATCCCTCAGAGTCGACCACCATGCCACTCCATCGAGGCAGGCGAGGCGGTGGAGTTAGCGCCTTCAGGCGGGTCTCAATCGACTGAGCGATGCCGCCGCGAATCTGCGCAACGATCTGCTCAATCGCAGCGTCAACGTGCCGACCGGTCGGCTCCCGGACGGAACCCGGTACGCGTATCACTCCGCGTCTGCGCCCATCTGCTCCGAGGACTTGAATTCGCTCCGAATCCGTCGTACCCACGAATAGAAGCGAGTCGGAAGCTGCGATGTGCGTTGCAACGCCAAGCGGGCGCTGAGCTCCTCCGCCACCCAGAACCACTCGTTCGATTGCACCGATGGAGTCGACGCGTGTTTGTGACACGCCGTTCGCATTGGCGATCACGATCGAGGTCGCGCCCTTCAGGATCACAGTTCCGTCTTTCTCGGCCTTCCGTTCAAGTCGCTCTGGCGCCGCTTGAACCCCGAACCAGCCCCTCCGTGAGCAGGTCACCGTTTCAGCCGACCATGCCTCCTGAGGGCTACCGGGCAAAGGAAACTCTCTCGCGAGTTCGCCCCACACCGAGTACACGATCATTCGACGTCGGTTCTTGTCCCACACAAACAAGGAGTCCCCTCGGCAACGGGAGAGCCACGCAATATGCCGGAACTCTCCGGGGCCCGTGCCGCTCCGCCCAACTCGTCGCTCGAATGTCCCGTTTCGACGCACTACCGCCAGCCCACCGGCATGCGCATCTGCAACCACAAGGGCGCCAGCCCGCAGACGCACCGCCCCAGCAGGCTGATGAAGGGTGAAGTCCTGAGTCAGGTCATGGACAACCCGGTTTCTGGGCGTCGCCGCGATGATCCACGATTCCTGGGCGCTGCCGGACGCTGCCGGGAGCGGGAGAACCAGAAGGAGCACAACCGCAATCTTCAGCTCTGGCGCCTCCGCCACTGCGCCACGGCAAGTGCCAGAACAGCAGGCAGCCACACGAGAATGACTTCGTTGCCGAGAACCATGGCGACCTTCAGGCTGCGACTTGGATATCGTTTGAGGTCTACGGCGCCGAGCGGCTGCCATTGGAACTTCATGGTTTCGTCACTGATCGGGTATAGCACAGCTACTCCATCACCATACTCTGTAGCCATGTCGATGAGGGCGTGCGCCCCCACTGCCAGACACGATATCGCGTAGACTCTCATCCACTCCTCGCGCTCGCGACGCACCAGCGTCCAGACCAGGGCCATCGCCAAACCCGCGATACAAGCGAATATCAACGAGTGCGTGAGGCCTCTGTGCCGAAACAGCGGATGAAACTCCCGGAGCGCACCTGGGAGCAGCCTGTCAACGTCGGGAAGATTGCCAACGAGGGCCACTGCAAGCCAACCTCCAAGTCCCACGCGAAGCGGGCCCTGGAGGTTCTTCGCAATCGATAGCGCAACCAACGCATGCCCTACGCTTGACGCCATCAGCTCTTCGCCGTTCGGTACGATGCAGATCGTTCACGGGCAGCCCTGCTCCCCGGGACACTATGACTCACTGCAGAGGCCGTTACAGTCCTCACACCACAACGTACCGCAAGCGCTTGTTAGGATCGTGCATGGCTGCGCATTCGTACAGGCGGTCAGGCAGTAGTCGTCCTTCATCGAGCATGTGCAACCAACGTCCTCCGACGACGTCGGGACGAGCTGGTCAGGGGCACTCACCCCCAGGTCAGCGAACACACGCCGCGCCCACTCCTTGCCCAGAATGCGCACGGCGCGTTCCCGAAGCGACAGCCCTCGGCGCACGATCCTCCAGCAGCATGGGGAGGGCGGGCACAACGCTTCCGACGAAGGCTCGCTGCTCCGGCGATAGCTCCGACGAAGCTGCGTAGTGGCGCAACTGCTCTTCCCAGAGACGCAACTTCTCGTCGCGAGTGAGCGTCCTGTAGATGGCTTTCCGATAGACGGCCCTGTGCGAACTGAAGCGCTTGAGGTCTTTGGGCAAAGAGGCCGCGCTGGACGTCGCCCACCGAACCGCTACTTCGCATTCAGGCTCACGGTCGCCGCCTGCCCCTGTGGCATCAACTCCAACGAAGGCAGGAAGCACGATAGCTGCAAGCACGGCGTAGGGTTTCTCCTTCGCACCTCCTATCCTGTGTCGCTCGCATTCCGGGAACGCATCGCTTCGGATGAGCATGCGTTGCCATCCCCCTGGGACCGCAACTAGGAGCTGCAAGTCGACGAAGCACCCCAACGGCCCGAGCCGACGTTGCACGGCCACGTGCAATCTCGATGCCTAGTCATCGCGGCGATCGAGGGCCGCGGTCGGAATCTCAACCCTTCCACGACGTCCTCAGCAGCATGCCCGATATCGCTCGTGGCGCGCGACCACGCTAGCTGTATCTCGAACGCCTGGCAAGAGGCGCAGCGCTCCAGGTCGCCAACATTCTGAACGGTTGGAGGCGCCCCCTGCTCAACCTCCTTAGCGGTAGCCAGCGGCCTGAAGGGCGAACAGCTCAGCGTACAGGCCGCCAGAGGCGACCAGGACCTCGTGGGTTCCGTCTTCCAGCAGCTCGCCGTGTCGGAGCACGAGGATCCGATCAGCCATGCGGACCGTCGAGAATCGGTGCGAAATGATCACCGCACTGCGGTCGGTCGTCAGCTGCGCGAACCGCTGGAACACCTCGGCCTCGGCGCGCGCGTCGAGCGCGGCGGTGGGCTCGTCGAGGATGATGAGCTGTGCCTCGCGCATGTAGGAGCGCGCCAGCGCGACTTTCTGCCACTCGCCTCCCGACAGCTCGACCCCGTCATGAAATCGGCGACCAAGCATCTGGTGCCATCCATCTGGGACTCGCTCGATCACGGACGCAGCAAGCGACTTCTCGGCAGCGTGTTCGAGGTCGCGAGGGATCGCGGGTCGCGCTCGCGGCTCGTCGTCGTCGGCCGCGGCGCCGTTGCGATCGGCGTCGAGCCAGTCGCGGGCGACGTCGATCTCGCCGACGCCCACGTTCTCCGCCATGCGCATGTCGTAGCGCACGAAGTCCTGGAAGATCACGCCGATCGCGCGCCGGAGCGAGGCGACATCGTAGTCCCGCAAGTCAACACCGTCGAGGAGGATGCGACCCTCGGTTGGATCGTACAGGCGCGCCAGCAGCTTGGTGAGCGTCGTCTTTCCTGCTCCGTTTTCACCCACGAGGGCAACGCGCTCGCCCGGGCGCAACGTGAAGCTCAGGTGACGCACGGCCCATCGCTCGCTTCCGGGATACTGGAACCCCACGTCCTCGAAGCGGAACCCTTCCCGCATTGGCTCCGGGACCGGCGGCGCGCCCGACTTCACCGCGATGGTGGGTCGCATCTCGAAAAACAGGAAGAGGTCCCGGAGGTAGAGACTCTCCTCATGGATCGAGCTGACCGAACCCAGGAGCGACTGGATCAGGTCGCGCCCGCGCACGAAGGACGCGGCGAGGAACGTCAGCGTACCGAGGGTGATGGCACCGGTCACCGCCTGGGCAATGATGACTACGTAGGCGACGTAGTAGCCGAACGTGCTGAGGAGCGAGAGCGCGCTGCCGACGACGGACCGGCGCACGGCGAGTGCGCGGTTCTCCCGGTAGTAGCGCTCCGAGAGCCGCCGGAAGCGATCGATCAGCCATGGCGCGAGGCCGAAGAGCTGGACCTCCTTGGCCGTCTCGTCACTCGCGCCCGCAAACCGCAGGTAGTCGAGTTCGCGGCGCCGAGGCGTCCAGCTGAACATCAACGAGTACTGGCGAGAGGCAAAATGCGATTCGCTCACGAACCGTGGCAGGATGGTCACCACGAGGAGCAGCATCAGCCACGGGTTGAACGCCAGGAGGACCGCCGCCATGGTGGCCAGCGTCACGAGCGATTCGGCGATGCCCCACAGGGAGCCCAGGAGGCTCAGGCGACCCGACGTCTGGCGCCGGGCGCGATCGAGGTGGTCGTAGAAGGCCGGATCCTCGAACTGCGCGAGGTCGAGCGTCGCCGCGTGCTCCATCAGACGCACCGACGTCCGGATGGTGAAGAGGTCCGCGAGTTGGCCGTCCACGAGCATCGACGCGCGCGAGAGCAGTTCGCCAAAGACGACGATGGCGATCTCCAGCCCGATGAGGGGAAGCACCGTGCGCCACGAGCCTCCGCTCCGCTGCGCCTCGAGGATGCCGTCGATGATGAGCTTGCCGACCCAGAGCGACGCGATCGGCACGAGGCCGCGGACCAGGCGGAGCGCGCCCATCGCGACGGACAGACCGCGATGCGTCTCCCATACGAGGCGCGCGAGTTTCGGGACGTAGCGCAACGCCTGCACGCGCTCCCGGAACGTGGGCCGGGGCGCGCCTGGATCGCGGTACATCGGGCCCCCGCGACGGGGGCGTGGCGACGTCATGACCGTAGTCTATCGGCCCCGCCGACTCCCGGTTCCCGCCACGCGTCGCGGTGTCCGCGCGTCAGCGAAAGTATCGCTCGAGCCCGGAGAGAAACATCTGCACCGAGACCGCAACCAGGATCATCCCCATGAGGCGCTCGATGGCGATCATGGCACGCGGACCGAGCACGGCGCGCAGACGGGCGCCCGCGATGAGGATCACGGCGCTCGCGGCCCACGCGATCGCGAGTGCGGCGAGCCACTCGGTCCAGCGCGCCGGATCGCCACGCATGAGCAGCATCTCCGTCGCGAGCACCGAGGGGCCGGCGACGTAGGGGATGGCCAGGGGCACGATGAATGGCTCGCCCGCCAGCTCCTCGTGTGCGGTGCCCGCCACCGGCGGAAAGACCATGCGGATCGCGATCAGGAACAGGATGATGCCGCCGGCGAGCGTGAGCGCCGACTCCGAGATCGACAGCAACGCCAGCAGCGGTCCCCCGGTGAACAGGAACCCGATCATGATCCCGAACGCGATGAGCAGCTCGCGCACGACCACGCGGTTGTGCCGGTGCGCGGGCACGCCCTGCAGCGCCGACAGGAAGAACGGGATGTTCCCGAGCGGATCCATGACGAGGAACAACGTCAGGGCGGCGGAGGCAAAGGACACGGAACGGCGATTCGGATGAAGGGATCGATGATGCAGCGATGAGCCGGGGACCTGGACTCGGCGGCCCGTATGCCCGTGGCCGAGGCGAAGGCGGGTCCTCCGTTGAGCAACGGGCGTGGACGCGCGACGTCGGACTGCACCCGCGCGGCGGGCCCACCAACGCAACGTCACCGCAGGCATCATATTTCCGGCCGGCTCCTTCCGACACCCCATGCCTCGACTCATGCGTCGCCCTGCCCTGCTCGCGCTCGTTGCGCTGACCTCCCCGCTCGCGGCGCAGACGCGCGCCACCTGGCCCGAGCGCGCGGTGCGGCGCGACATCCCGATGACCAACGCGATCCGGCGCGCCTTCGCCGCCGGTACGCGCGACTCGACGGGTCGCCCGGGCCGCAACTATTGGCAGCTCAAGACGGACTACACGATCCAGGTGAAGCTCGACGTCGCGACGGCGCGGCTCACCGGGACCGAGACGATCGCCGTGCATAACGGGAGTCCGGACACCCTGAAGTCGATCGGGCTCCGACTCCCCGGCAACCACTTTCTGTTCGAGAGTCCGCGGGCGGCGCCGTGGGTGCCGGCGGAGAACACCGACGGCATGGTCGTGACGCGGCTCGCTGTCAATGGCGCGGCGGGGAAGCTCACGCCGACCGGCAACGCGCCGCCGCCAACGGTGCTGGCCGCCGAGCCGACGCTCGTGAGCGGCCGCAGTACCGCGGCGCGCATCGCCCTCGCGAGCGCGCTCGCACCGGGCGCCAGCGCGTCGATCGAGATCGACTGGACGTACAAGCTGCCCGGCGGTCCGGGGTCCGGGCATCGCATGACGATGCGCTGGGCCGACTCGCTCTACCAACCCACGCAGTGGTTTCCCCGAGTCGCGGTCTACGACGACCTGCGCGGATGGGACACTGAACTCTACCTCGGCCCGTCGGAGTTCTACAACGACTTCGGGCGCTACGACGTGAAGATCGACGTCCCCGCCGGCTGGATCGTCAGCGGCACCGGAGAGTTGCAGAACCCCGCCGAGGTGCTGACTCCGGCGGCACGCGAGCGGTTGTCAAAGGCCCTGACCACCGACGACATCACGACGATCGTGGGCCCCGACGAGATCGGCCCGGGTGCGGCCACGGCGGCGGGCGACCGGCTCGTCTGGCACAAAGTCGCCGAAAACGTGAACGACTTTGCGTGGGCGACGGCGCGGAAGTACGTCTGGACCGCGACGCGCGCGACGATCCCGGGCAAGGGTGTCGTGCCGATCCACATGATGTATCTGCCTGGCCGCGAGCGACTCTTCACCCAGGCCGGGCCGGTGTCACGCCACGCGCTCGAGTTCTACTCCAGACTGTGGTTCCCCTACGAGTTCCCGCAGCTCACGCTGCAGGACGGGCCGAGCGCCGGGATGGAGTACCCGATGGTCATCAACTCGAACGTCGGGGCGGCCGATCACGAGGCGGCGCACCAGTGGTGGCCGATGGTCGTGAGCAACAACGAGACGTGGTATGGATGGATGGACGAGGGATTCAATCAGTACATGAACATCCTTTCGGCTGCTGATGCGCAGCAGCGTGCCCCGGTGCTCGATGGCTATGGCCAGTCGTACGGCCGCACGGCGGGGAACGAAGCCGAGCCGCCGATGATGTGGAACGCGAACTACGCGGGCCCCGGGTTCTACGGATTCCAGACGTACACCAAGACGCCGTTGATGCTGTCGATGCTTGGGGGCGTGGTGGGAGACACGGCGGTGCAGCGGGCACACCGGGAATGGGCCGTGGCCTGGAAGTACAAGCACCCGTCGCCGTGGGACTGGATGTTCTTCATGCAGAACGCGCTCAAGCGCGACCTCGGGTGGTTCTGGAACGCGTGGTTGTTCGGCACGGAGAGCGTGGACGGTTCGATCGTGGACGTGAAGGCGAGCGGCGCGAAGACGGTGGTGACGGTGCGGCAGGCCGGGCAGATGCCGTCACCCGTGGTGCTGCGGGTGCAGCTGTCCGCGTCCGGCGCGCCGGTGCGGGCGATGGCGAATGCGGTCAAGGTGAACGAGACGACCTACGACGTGACGTGGCCGGTCGATGTGTGGTTCAGCGGCAGGCGAACGTTCGATGCCGAGCTGACGTTCGGGCGTGCGGTGGAGAAGGTGTTGTTTGACCCCGGGTGCCGGTTCCCGGATCGCGACCCGAGCGACAACGTGTGGCCGCGTCAAACCGGTCAGGCGGCGCCGGCCCAGGCGGTGCCCAATCGTCCGGGGGGCGTCAGCTGTGCTCGTTAGTCTCCCGTGAGTCCTCCGGTGGCGGCGACGATGGCGCGCTGCCACCAGGAACACGGTGACATCTCATCCACCACAGTCCAGCGCGCCGACCAGAAGGTGCCCGCACGGCGCGAAGCCCGCGCTGGTCAGGGTACGTCTCGACGCTTCGTTCCCCACGTTGCACCGGGCCGCGGGGATGCGACCTTCGGCGTAGCACATGCGCTTGAGCTCCTGTACCAGGAATGCGCCAAAGCCGCGTCGTCGATGCGGCTCCGACGTCTCCATGAAGAGGTCAGCGTACGGGTGGTTGTAGTGAAGGTGCGCGCCGCCCGTTGCCACGATCTCTCCGTGCCACTCCACGACTCCGCGCCATTTCCCCGTCGGGTCGGCGATGTCGCCGATCTCCCCCGGGTTCGGTTGCCGGAATGTCGCGCCGTCCGGACAGTGCGATGTCGCACCGACGTCGGCAAACAGGATGGCCTCGACCGACACGTCCCGGGCATAGGTGTGCAGCATGACGGTGGCGAGGATATCGTTGCTCTGCGCCGTCATGGCTCCCGGGCGACACACCGCGAGGAATGCCTCGAAGCAGGTGAATGCCGATGACCGCCAGCGAGGCTCGACATGGTACTCGTAGACGGTGGGCATCCCGGACCACGGTCCACCCACCGCCACCGAGGCGTATCCAATGATCGATTCCTCCCCGATGATGGCGTATTCCGTCGTCCATCCAGGGCGAGCGTGGATGGAGTCGCGCACCACCTGACACGCCAGCGCGTCGACGTACCGCTGGCGCAACGGTGCGATCTCCTCGAGGCTCGCCGCTCGCACGGAGACGCTCACGGGGCCCCACCACCCAGCGAGTACCGAAGCTGGCGTCGATCAGCCATTGCACGGTCGCCGAATCACCCGGGCTCGGGCTCGCGGGGCAGCTCGCGCACCATCGGCCACGAGGGCAATGGCGTCGCCGTCGAGCGTGTCACCGCGCGAAGCCGCGTCGAAAGTCACGAGCACGCCCGCCGGCCACCACGCGGGTGAAACGAGCAGTTGGCGCGTGCCGCGGGACTCGAGCCACTGCATCTCATCGCGCCCCTGCGCGGACGCGGCGCCCGCGTAGACCGAGTCCCGAACGGCTCGCAACCGAGCCGCCACATGTGCGATGGCATCCGGGTGCCCGTTGTGCTGCCAGTCGAGCGGCGGTGTCCAGACACCGAACGTCATGCGCACGCAGCCCGTCGGTTGTCCCTGCGCCGCCATGGACAACGGCGCGAGGGGAAGCGCGGCGACCCACGCGACCGCGACACGCCGGCGCCTCACATCGACGCTCGATCGCGCTTGTGCTGCTGGTACCAGCTCATCATGTACAGCTGGGTCCTCATGAAGTTGCTCGGCTTCGACCCCGTGCCGTGAAACTCGCCGGCAAACCGCAGCAGCGCCGTCGGCACGCCGCGCATCTTGAGCGCGGTGTAATACTCCTCCGACTGCGCCATCGGCGTTCGCAGGTCGAGTTCCCCGGTCATGATCACCGTCGGCGTCGTGACGTTCCCCACGTACATCAGGGGCGACTGTTCGAGCCACGGCTTGGGATCCTCCCAATAGGGCTTCTCGAACCACGCATGGCCAAAGTACGGAATGTCGGCGTTGCCGGCGAACGAGATCCAGTTCATCACCGGGCAACGCACCGCCGCACCCGCGAACTTGTTCGTGTGACCGATCACCCAGCTCGACAGCACACCGCCGCCGGAACAGCCGCCAACGTACATGCGTGACACGTCCACGTAGCCGCGCCCCACGACGGAGTCCACGGCAGCCATGAGATCGTCGTAGTCGACGCCGGGATACTTCTTGTTGATCGCGTTGCCGAAGTCGGTGCCGTAGCCCGTCGAGCCACGCGGGTTCGTGTAGAGCACCACGTAGCCGTTGGCCGCGAAGTTCTGGTACATGTAGCTGAAGCCGACGTTGTACATGCCGTGCGGCCCGCCGTGGATCTCCATGATCAGCGGCCACTTCTTCGACGCGTCGAAGCCGGGCGGCTTGACGATCCAGCCCTGCACCTTCGTCCCGCTGGTCGACGTCACCACCAGCTCCTCGAGCGTTGCGAGCGCCTTGTTGCCCAGGATGTCGGCGTTCACGCTCGTGAGCTTCGTGAGGCCGCCCGCGCCGGTGAGCGCGAACTTGACCACATCCGGCGGCTCGCTCGGCGCCGAGCGGATGCCGGCCGCGACGCCGGTCGTGGCCGCCGAGCCTAACGAGAGCATGTGCGTGCCCGTCGTCACCGGGCGCACGCCGCCGTTCAGCGCCGCGAAGTGCACGTTGCTCGTTCCCCGGTCCGCGGCGCTGAAGTACACGCCGCTGTTGTCCCGCGCCCAGGTGAGGTCGCCCACATCACGGTCGAGGTCGGCCGAGAGCTTTCGTTGGGCCGAACCGTCGAGCTTCATGACGAACAGCTCGGACGTCTTGTAGGTCTGCGGCGTCGCGGCGTAGCCGGAGAACGCGATCCACTGGCCGTCGGGCGACACCGCGGGCCGCGACCACGAGCCCCGCTGGGCCGTCAGCTTGCGCAGCGCGCCGGTCGCGACATCGACGACGTTGATATCCGAGTCGCGGTAGTTGAGGTCGGCCTTCGGGTCCATCAGCCCGTCGAACACGATCGAACGCCCGTCGGGCGTCCAGCTCCAGCCCACCGATCCGGGCTGACCGTCGAACCGCGAGCCCGCGTTCCAGTCGCCCTTCGTGAGCTGCCGGGGCGTCCCACCCTCCGCGGGCACCACGTACAGGTGCACGAAACCCGATTCCAGAAACCCTCGACGATCGGCGCGATAGTGCAGCGTGTTCACGTAACGGGGCGCCGGCGTCCACGTCGCGCCCGGCGGAGGGGACGGCATGTCGATCGCCCACACATTCGGCTTCGGCGCAAACATGGAAAAGCCGATCCACCGACCATCGGGCGACCACTGCACGTCAGCCGGCCCATACTCCACGCGCGTCACCTGTGACGTCGCCCCCTCCGCGTTCATCCATCGTACGAACACCTGCGGACCCCGGGGTTCTCCCTCGGCAACGTAGGCGATCCTCGTGCCGTCCGGAGACCACACCGGGCTCGAGCCGCGCGCCAGGAAGCGATTCTCCGAGCCGTCGGCGTTCATGATCCAGAGCGCCGACTCGAAGGCATCCTTCTGTTTGTCGACGAACCGGCGCGAGTAGATCACGCGCCGGCCGTCCGGGGCGATCTTCGCATCGCTGACCGTCTCGAAGTCGAGATAGTGATTGACGGTGAGCAGGGTATCCGACGGCCTTTCCTGCGCGACCACGACGGGCGCGATCGCGACGCAGGCGGCAACGAGCGGGAACAGACAGAGGGGACGCATGGACAGCTCCGGTTCGGAGGACGCAACGCCTCAACGTACGCCCGGTGCCGCGCCCTGTCGAATGGCGCCTCAGCGCACCGTGACGGTGGCGATTCCGCGCTGCCCCTCGGACGTCGCAATGATCAGCACGGTGCCGACCGTTAGGGACGTGACGAGCCCATTGGCGTCCACCCGGGCGATCGAGGGCGATCCGGAGAGCCAGGTCACCACGCGGCCGGTGAGCGGCTGACCGTGCGCGTCGCGCGGGGTGGCAACGAACTGCAGGGACCGATTGCGGCTCATCGACAGCGTGGCCGGTGCCACCGTCACGGCGGCCACCGGTGGCAGCGTCGCCGTGAGCTGGGACGACGCGCTTCGTCCCTCCGCGGTCGCGGTGATGCTCGCGACACCGGGCGCGACGGCCACCGCGAGGCCGGTGGAGTCCACTGTGGCGATCGATGGCTGGGAGCTGCTCCAGCTGACCCGTCGGCCGGGGAGCGCCGTGCCCGCCGAATCACGAGGCACCGCGGTCAGCCGCGCGGTCGCGCCGACCAGCAGGTCGACGCTCGTGGGCAGGATGCTCACCGAGCGCACAGGAATCGGCAGCACGGTGATCCGCGAAGTCCCGCGCCGACCCTCGCTGGTCGCGGTGATCGTCGCGGTGCCGGTGTTGAGCGTCGTGACGAGGCCGGTCGTCGACACGGTGGCGATCGTCGGCGCGTCCGTCGACCAGGTCACCACTCGACCCGTGAGCACCGCACCGGTCGCTGACTGAGTGGCGGCGGCAAGCTGCGCCGAGTTTGTCACGATGACCGACGCCCGTGCCGGCGTGACGGCGACCGCGGCCACCGGCACCGGCGTCACGCTGATCGTCGCGGTGCCGCTCACGCCGTCCACCGTGGCGGTAATGGTGGCCGAACCCGGCGCCATCGCCTGTACGGCGCCCGCCGTCGACACGGTGGCCACGCCCGACGCGCTCGTGCGCCACGCCACCGGGCGTCCCTTGACCGTGTCGCCGGTCGAGAGGAGCGCATTGGCGCGCAGCGTCACCGACGAGCCAACCGTCACGCCCGACGAGGCCGGCGCCACACGGACGATGGTGATCGGGGGCACTGCGACCGTGATCAGTGCGAGCGCCGACTTGCCGCCCGCGCTCGCGGCTATGCGCGTACTACCGGCCGAGACGGCGCTCACGCGACCGGCAGCATCGACCGACGCGACCGCCGGATCGGCCGACGACCAGAACACGCCTCCAGGCTCCAGGAACGTGCCGGAGCCCAGCTGCACCCTGGCACGCAACGCCGTGTCACGCCCTACGAGGAGCGACACGTCGATGGGCGAGAGCTCCACGCGGGACACGATCGAGTCGGCAGGGATGACCTCGTGGCACGAGAGGACGGCGACGGCCATGGCGATGGCGGCAACGCCGCGCGCGTCGAGGCGAAGCTGTCGCCTCACCCACCTCGGGTCTGTGTTGTTCTGCTCGCGCATCGACGGGCGCTCTGAGGTCCGCCGGACAGGCCGGTTCTGCGACAACCATATGCATGGCGCGTGCCCGCCAACAGGGTTCGCCAGGCGGAGGCGACGGGGTTCGTCAGGCGGTCAGAACGCCCGTCTGCGTGAGCGGAAACGCACGCGTGAGCACGGCCGATGAGGTGTGAGCGCGTCTCCACAAACTACCAGGCATGAACGCGCCCGCGCGAAGCGTAAGGCGTGAGCGCTCGGCGGAAAGTTCAGGCGCGAGGACGCGGCAGAACATCAGGCGCGAGCACCCGGAGAGGTAACGTCAGGTGGGGATCGGGCGGCGCGCAAACAGAAACGCCCGGGGAATCCCGGGCGTTTCGCCTATGGGTGCGCCGGGCGTCGATCAGGACACGCCGAAGCAGTAGTAGAGGCCGTTGCCACCGGTGGCCTGCAGGTTACGCTGGCCGCAACCGCGGGAGGGGTGCGCCATGTTCCATGACGTGGGGTTGGCGCCACCGCCCTGTCGATCATGGTGACCGACAAAGGCGCTGCCGGTCGAATCGCTGCGCGTCCAGTTGCCGCAGGTGGTGTCGGTGCTGTCCGGCGCGACGGTGCCGTCGAGTCGGCTGCCGGTAAGCACGTCGTGCATGTTCGGCGTGTCGCCCCGCCCGTTCACCATGGCGCCCTTTTCCGTCAGGCTGTTCTCCTTGGACAACTTGTTCGCGTCGGAGTGGAGGTCGGCCACATTCTGCGCCACCATCACGCCCTTGGCGTTGTACCACGGCCCGCGTCCGATGCGGTCACGCGCGTTGATCGCCGGCTGACCGGCGCGCGCGGCCTGACTCAGGTAGGCGTGCCACGTGACGCCAGTGATGCCCGCCGCTTCGGCCAGATCGCGGCAATGGCGGTCGGCGCCGGCGAGGCCGCCAAGGTCGGCGCCCTTCCCGGGGCCGGCGCTCGTGATGAAAAACGTGGTCTTTGGTGCCTGGGCACCTGCGGTGCTGATCGCCATCAACGCGGTGCCGAGTAGCGCGAGAGGCACGGTGCTGCGCATGCGCAATTCCTCCAGAGTCGGTGTAGGCCGTGCGCATACATTCGCCCTGCCAGGTGCGTGAGGCAACCTCGATGATGCCTTCGGCAGGAACTCCAAACGTGAGCAGATGACCTGAGGCGCCGCGCCGACCTGGCGCCCTCGACTACTGACCCAGGAACTCTCCGAACGGACGCAGCGCGGGGATGTGGTCGCAGAGGATCTTGAGCGTGACCATGATGGGCACGGCGAGGATCGCGCCGGGAATACCCCAGACGAAGCCCCACACGAGCACACCGATGAACAACGCGACGGGGTTGAGCGGAAACGTGCGCCCCATCAGCATCGGCGTCACCACGTTGCTCTCGATGATGTTGAGGAAGAAGAAGGCCATGGGAACGAGCAGCGCGTGCCCGATGGAATCGAAGACGGTGATCGCGGCCACGGCCAGCACGCCGGCGGTGAGCAGCGCGCCGAGGTAGGGCACCACGTTGAGCACGCCGGCCATCGCGCCCCAGAGCCCGGCGTTGGGCATGCCGAGCAGCTGAAGGATCCCCCACGTGGCGAAGCCGAGTCCCACGTTGATGAGCAGGGACGTGCGGAGGTATGCGGATACCGCGGCCTCCACCTCATCGCTGATGCGCTGTGGAACCCCCGAGTGCTCCTCGCGGTAGGGCAGCACCTTCATGAGCTTGCGCATGAACAGGTCGCCCGAGGCCAACAGAAAGTACGTGAGGAAGATGATGCTCACCGCCACGACGAGCAGGTTGGCAGCGCCGCCGAACGCCTTGCGCAGGATGCCGCCGGTGGGCGACGCGACCGGCGCGGCAGGTGCTGCTGCTCCTGTCCCCGTGGTAGCACCCGACGCGATCTGCTCCACGCGCGCGGCGGTCGCCTCGAACCGCAGCAACGGGCGCACGAGCGTGCGCAGTTTCTGGTCGGCCTGTTCCACCACGGTCGGGGCGCGCGCCAGCCAACTGGTCGCTGGCCCAACGAGCAACAGCATCACGACCACCGCCACGATCAACCCGCCAAAGACGACGAGCGCGGCACCCACGGGCTCGCGCACGCGGTGCCGCCGGAGCCACCGCACCGGCCCACGCAGCAGGAACGAGAGCAGGATGGCGATCACGACGGGCAGGATCACCTGCCGCGCGAGGTAGAGCGTGTAGAGCAGCCCCAGCGCCGCGATCAGCGCAAGCGCGGCAGCGGCAACGGCGCCATTGCGCTCCGCCGCCGTTGGCGCCCGCTCGGCCTCCTCCGCTGGCCACGCGTCGCGAGGGCCGAACACCGGCGTCGGCAACGGGAGGCCCGTGCGGCGAATCGCCCATTCCAGGGTGTCGCGCATGGCCCGCGTCGGTCGGTCGTCAGCCAACGATCAGGAGGGTGGAAGGTGGGGGCGTCGTCGACGGGGATAATCAACCGCGCGCAGGCCGGGACGCGAGCCCTGCCCGGGCGTCGTGCGAACCACCCCGCATGCCAGGCGACTCCTCGGGACGAGGGCATCCTTGCTGGCAGCGACCGTGCGCACCGGGGCTTACGACGACCCCGGTACGCGGCATCCTGTTCGCAGACCGAAACGGGCAGCGCCGCCGGCGCAGTGCGGGCAGCTGCCCTTCTCCCTGCCCCCGCGCCTTTCTTGCTACCCTCTGGCCGTCCTCACCGCCGCGGTGAGCGCGGGGACCACCTCGAAAACGTCGCCCACGATGCCATAGTCGGCCACCTTGAAGATCGGGGCCTCCTTGTCCTTGTTGATCGCGACGATGCACCGCGACGTCCGCATGCCGGCGAGATGCTGGATCGCGCCGGAGATGCCGACCGCCACGTACAGATCGGGGCTCACGAGCCGCCCGGTCTGGCCGATCTGGTCCGAGTGCGGCCGCCAGCCCTCGTCCGTCACCGCGCGCGTTGCGCCGACGGCCGCGTTGCCGAACGCTGTGGCGAGATCCTCGACGAGGGCGAAGTGCTCTGCGGCCTTGAGTCCGCGTCCACCGGCGATGATCACCGGCGCCTCGCCCAGGTCCAACTGCCGAGTGTCGCCAAGCACCGTCTCCGTCGTCACCACGCGAGAGGCGGCGGGTTCGACGGGGAGCGCGACCTGCTCGACCGCGCCGGCCTTCGCCACGGGCTTCGGCTGAACGGCGCCCGGTCGGACGGAAACGAGCGCAGGGTTTGCCGACAGTCGCAACGTGAGGATCACCTTGCCGGTATAGCCTGGATGCGTGACGACCAGCGCGTCGCCATCGAGCGTGACCGACGTAACGTCGCTGGCCAGCGTGGTGCGCAGCCTGGCCGCGGTGCGCGGGGCGAGGTCGCGACCCTGGGCACTCGCGCCGAATACCACCACGCGATACGCACCCGACTTCACGCGGCCGGCCACGAGCGCCGCCTGCGACTCGGCGTCGTAGTTGACCAGCCCCGGGTGCTCCGCCACGAGCACGGCGTCCGCCCCGTGGGCGCCTAACGTGACGGCTCCTGCCCCGACCCCGGGCGCGCCTGCCAACAGCACATGCACACTGCCACCGAGCTGGTCGGCGAGCGGCCGCGCAACGGCGAGCGCCTCGAGGGCGATCTTGCGCGGCTCACCACCGCGCGCTTCAGCTATGACGAGGACGTCGGACATCAGAGTACCTTGGCTTCGGTCTGAAGGAGTCGCACGAGTTCCGGCACGGCCGCCGCGCCCTCGCCGATGATGCGTCCCGCGGCGCGCGCAGACGGCAGCTCCATGCGGACCACCGAAAGCGCTACGTTGCCGAGTTGCGCCGGCCGCGAATCGAGCGGCTTCTTCTTTGCCGCCATGATGCCCTTGAGGGACGGGTACCTCGGGCGCGCGATGCCTTCGTCGATCGACACCACGGCCGGCAGAGGGAACCGGACCAGCTCGCCACCGCCTTCGACCTCGCGGCGCGCCGTGCCCGACGCGCCGGCGATGTCGAGCTTCGAGCACGCGTGCACCATGGGCAATCCAAGCAGCTCGGCGACCATCAGGCCCACGGCGCCGTTGGCCGAGTCGATGGACATCTTGCCGAACATCACGAGGTCGTAGCCGCCACCCTGCAGTTCCGCGGCGAGAGCCGTCGCGATGGCGAAGGGATCCACCGGCACCTGGTCACACGCCAGATGCACGGCCTTCGCGCAGCCCATCGAGAGCGCCTTGCGCAGCGTCTCCTGCACAACGACCGGGCCTAACGAGATGACCGTGACCTCCCCGGCGCCGGCCTTCTCCGTGAGCTGCAGCGCGGCCTCCACGGCATAACCATCGAAATCCGAGATGTCCCACTTGAGGCCCGTTTCGTCGACCGCCAGGCCAGACGCCGCGATCCTGAAGGCGCCGTCCATCTCCGGGACGCGCTTGATGCAGACAGCGATCTTCACCGCCGACTCCCTATGTGAAAGAATTCACAAGGAAACATAGCGCACGACCCGAAACGGTAAGAGGGCCTGCGGTTCGGCGCCCTCGAAGCCGCGCCTCGTGACGCACCGATCGTCAGCGCACGCGGACGGGGGAAGGAAGGAAGAGCGGTGAACGGTGCCAACCCCTGCGCGAGGGTATTTCCGCCCCGCGCGCCATTGCTTAGCCTCTTACGCGCCCCGCACGCCTCTCCCGACCCTGCCCTCCTCACGACCCATGAGACTCGCCTCCGCGTTGTTGCTGACGCTCCCAGTGGCGCTTGCCGCTCAACAGGCGACGCCCCCCGCCGTCGCCAAGGTCGTCGCCGAACCGGCGCGGATCACAATGAAGGCCGGTCAGTCGGTGCCGCTCCGGATCACCGCCTACGATGCCCAGGGCAACCCGATCCCCAACGCGCAACTGTTCGTCGGCGGTCCTCGGCTCTCCGTGAGCTGGTCCAACGGCATGCTCACGGCCAAACAGGCCGGCTCGTGGACGGCGTTTGCCGCAGCCGTTGGCGGGAGCGGCACGCCCGTGAATATCGAGATCCCGGTCCTCGTGACGTGGCCCGACCTGACCGCGCTCACCATCGACGGTGAATCCTCGCGGCTCTACGTGGGCACCACGCTCGCCCACGCGCTCAAGGGCACACACGCCGACGGTTCGCCGCGCCCGACGCTCACCGCGACATGGCGCAGTTCCAACGAGCAGGTCGCCACGGTCGATCGATTCGGGAACGTGCTCGCGTTGCGGCCCGGCCCGGTCACGATCAGCGCCGAAGCCGAAGGGGTCACGGCACGTAAGGCCTACACGGTGACGGCAAATCCCGTGGCCTCGCTCGAACTCGGAATCGCCGAGCGCACGGTCAACACCGGCGACGTGGTGCACCTGGCGGCAACGGCGAAGCGCGCCAACGGCCAGGCGGTGGCCGACGCGAAGATCGCGTGGAGCTATCGCTACGTCCCGGACGACACGACGGCGGCCCCGGGTGGCCAGGGAATCATCGACCACGTGCTCGGCAAGCCGGTCTTCGCGGCCAACGCGCCCGGGCAGTACACGCTCATCGCCCAGTCGGGGAACGTGTTCGCGCAGCGCGTGATCGACGTGAAGCCGCGTGACGTGCGACGGCGCATCACCGTGTCAGGGCGCGGCACCGTGCACACGACGCATACCTCGGACCTGTGGCCGTGGACGGGCAAGGACGGCCGCGACTACGTGCTCGTCGGGACTTGGGGTGGTGACGGCTACGCGCTCGTGTTCGACATCACGAACATGGACGCCATCGTGAAGACGGACTCCATCAAGGTGGATGCCCGGACCATCAACGACGTGACCGTGTCGCCCGACGGACGCTACGGCGTGCTGACGCGCGAGGGCGCCTCCAACCGCGTGAACGGCGTTGTCATCCTCGACCTCGCGAATCCGGCGCATCCCAAGGTGGCCTCGACGTTCGACCAGAGCCTCACCGGCGGCGTCCACAACGCCTTCGCGACCAACGACTACCTGTACGCGATCTCCGGCGGGCAGAAGTACGTCATCATCGACGTAAAGGACATCTACAACCCGAAGTACACCGGCGAATACCAGCACCCCGGAGCCTACATCCACGACCTCTGGGTCAACAACGGCATTGCCTACTCTGCCCAGGGTGGCGCGGGCGCAGTGATCGTGGACGTCGGCAACGGCAAGTGGGGTGGCACGCCGCAGAAGCCGAAGCTGATCAACGTGTTCCCGATCAACTCGGGGCACGAGATCTATCCGTATTTCCAGAAGAGCACGGGCAAGACGTACCTGTTCCTGGGCGACGAGGAGATGAGCCGACAGGGCCGCGTCTGGGAAGGCACGAACTACATCAACAACATGACCGAAAAGGGCGGCATTGCGCAGACCTCGGGCGGCTACGTGCACATCGTCGACGCGACCGATCCGATGAACATGCAGAAGGTGGGACGCTACCACCTGGAGGACTACGGCTCGCACGACATCATCGTCGAGGACGACGTGCTCTACCAGGCGTACTACGACGGCGGCGTTCGCGTCGTGGACGTGTCGGGCGAACTGCTGGGGAACCTCGCCGAGCAGCGCCGCGAGATTGCCGTGTTCAAGCCGTTCGATCCCAAGGGGTACACCGCCAATGCGCCGTTCGTGATGAACGCGATGCCGTGGAAGGGTCGCGTGCTGTTCACGGACTTCAACAGCGGGCTGTGGGCGGCGAAGCTGGAGCCGAAGCCGAAAGTCACGCCATAGACGAACAGAAAGGATCGCAAGCGGTCGCCGCCCGATGACAGCCACCGCCCTCATCACCGGTGCAACGTCCGGCATCGGCCTGGAGTTCGCGCGTCAGCTCGCGGCGCGCGGATGCGCGGTCACGCTCGTGGCCCGCGACCTGGCGCGACTTGACGCCGTGGCCGCGCAGTTGCGCGAGACGTACCACGTCGCGGTCACGATCCTCCAGGCAGACCTCGCCACCGCCGAAGGGGTCGAGCACGTCGAATCGCTCATCGCAGGTCATCAGATCGACGTGCTCGTGAACAACGCCGGCTTCGGCACGAGGGGTCCGCTCGCCCGGACGGCGCCCGAGGCTCAGCGGGCGATGGTGCACCTCCACGTGACCGCGACGAACCGGCTGACCATGGCGGTGCTCCCCGGCATGGTGGCGCGCGGTCACGGCGCGATCATCACGGTCAGCTCGGTGGCCAGCTACACGACAAGCGCCAACAACGTGAACTACTGCGCGACCAAGGCCTATCAACGCGTGTTGATGGAGTCCCTGAGCCTCGAGGTCGCTGGCAGCGGGGTCCACGTGCAGGCGCTGTGCCCCGGGTTCACCCGCACCGAGTTCCACGATCGGGCAGCCATGCGCATGGAGCGCATTCCCGCGTGGCTGTGGCTGAATGCTGGCGACGTAGTGCGGGCCTCGCTCGCGGCCATGGACGCCGGAGGTCCGTCGCTGGTGATTCCCGGTCGCCGCTGGCGCGCCATCGTTGCGTTGATCCGGCACCTGCCGCGCCGGCTGCTCAGGCGTCAGGCGCAATCCTACCAGCGTACGCGCGAAGAAAGTCGTTAGGCGTTGCCCGCTGCGAGCGGCAGCGTGAGCCGGAACTCCGTGCGCCCGGGACGCGACTCGGCGATCTCCAGCGTCCCTCCGTGCAACTCGGCGATGCGCTGCGCGATGGCGAGCCCCAGGCCGGCGCCGCTCGTGGTGCTCCCGCTCGCGCGTGCCCGCGCCGTGTCGACGCGAAAGAACCGTTCGAACACACGCGCCTGCAGCTCGGCCGGAATGCCCGGACCCGCGTCGATCACCGCCACCGAGCAGTGATCGCCGTGCACCGACATCGCGAGCTCGACCGCTGTACCCGAGGGCGCGTACTTGATCGCGTTGTCGAGCAGGTTCAGCAGCAGCCGGTCGAGGAGCGACGCATCGCCAACGATCGGTGCAGCCGCCAGTTCACGCACTTCGACGCGCACGCCACGCTGCTCGCCGACGTGGCGGATGGCCCGGGCGGCGCCGTGCACCAGTTCCTCCAGATACAACGCGTCGCGATGCACGATCAGGTGCCCGGCATCGGCGCGACCGATGAGGAACAGGTCGTCGACGATGCGGTTGAGACGGTGCGCGGCCTCCTGCATCACCTGCACCGATTCGCGGTACTCCGCCTCCGTGCGCTGTGGCCGCGAGAGCGTCACCTCGGCCTCGGCGCGCAGAATCGCCGTGGGAGTGCGCAGTTCGTGTGACGCATCGGCCATGAACCGTCGCTGCTGCGTGAAGGCCGCTTCCAGCCGATCGAGCAGGTCGTTCACGACGCGCGCGAGGCGCACCAGTTCGTCGCCCCCAACCACCGGCAGCCGTTCGTGCAGTGTGGACGCGCTGATCTCGGCGGCGCGCTCGGCCATGCTGGCGACCGGGGCAAGCCCGCGCCGCGCAAGCGCCGAGCCGGCCGTCGCCGCCACTGCGAGAAGCAGCGGCACGGCGACGAAGAACAGGCGTCGGATGCGGGCGAGCACTGCTTCGACGTCGTTGAGCGGAAACGCGCCGGCGAGGGCGTAGCGATCGCGATCCATCGTGAGCGGCCTGGCCACGACTCGATGCGCCGACGCACGGCCCTCGACGTCAAACGACGCGCTGTCCAGCGCGGGTCGGCGCGCGAGCGCGATCAGCAGCCAGTCACGTTCCGCGGGCGGCGGCGGATGGCTTCCCTCTCCGCTCTCGGCGACGAGGCGCCCCATGGAGTCGCGGACGACGATGCGAAGGTCGCGGAAGCGCACCTCGGTGACCGCCGACCTGAAGGCGTTGCCCACGCTCAGGAGGACTCGGCGCTCGGCGACCACTTCGCGGGAGAAGGCGGTGAGGGCTTCGTCGATGAAACGGTCGGTCCGCTCGATCAGCGTACGCGAGAACACGACGTACCCGAGCACCGCGAAGCCGACGAGCGGGAGCGCGAGCCACAGCGTGTACCAGAGCGTGAGTCGCGCCCGCAGGGAGGAGGGCCACCCACGCATGCGACTCAGGGGACGCGGCGACCGGCGCCCTTGCGGCGCACCGCGCTTTCGTCCGGCGCAACCAGCATGAACCCGGCGCCACGCACGGTCGTGAACAACGGGACGGCTTCCCCATCATCGATCTTGCGGCGGAGCCGGCTCGCGTACACGTCGATGATGTTGGAGTACGTGGTCCGGGAGTCGTCCCAGACGCTGGACATCAGCTCGGCGCGTGTCACGACGCGGCCGGCATTGCGCGCCAGGTGGAGCAGCAGGTCGTACTCCTTGCCGGTGAGCTCGACCTCCCGCTCGCCGCGGCGCACGCGATGTCTCTGGGCGTCGATGGCCAGGTCACCGACGACCAGCAGCGGAGCCGGCAGCTCGTGGTGCCTGCGGATGAGGGCGCGGAGCCGAGCGAGGAGTTCGCCAAAGTCGAACGGCTTGGTGAGGTAGTCGTCCGCGCCGGCGTCGAGGCCCGCGATCCGGTGCTCCACCGCATCGAGCGCGGTGAGCATGAGGATCGGGGTGCGGTGGCCCGTCTCGCGGATCGTCGTGCACACAACGATCCCGCTGGGTTCCGGCAGAAGAACGTCGAGGACGATCGCATCGAAGGCCGTCGCTGAGGCCATCGCGAGGGCTTCGGCGCCGGTGCTGGCCTGTTCCACGTGGTATCCCGCTTCGTGAAGCCCTCGCGCGATTGCGGCCCGCAACGGCTTGTCATCTTCGGCGATGAGGATCCGCATGTCCGCTAAGCTAACGCTCGGGGCCGGTCGGGGGAGAACCCGAACCTCCAGCCCTTCTACGAGAGCTTCGGCAGCACGCCCGCGCGATGACCTGACGACGAGGTGAAGGTCATCACGGCGTACGACCGGATGAACCGCGCCAGCCGGGGAACGCCGAGCCACCGCCTGGGTGCTCTTCCCGCCCGCACAGAGCCTGCCTGCGCCGCAATCGGCGCACCCGGATGCTGTGCGAGTCGCTCGCGGCGAGGGCGTCCTGAACACCACGGCGCGCGCCGGCCGCTGACGGGCGGCCCTCGTCGGCGCGCCGCAGCCGCGTATCGCGCTCGGCGAGGCCGCCGGACATATTGCGCGGCAGGGGCACGGCCTGCACCGAGGTCACGCATGCGCCGGCTCCGGCGTTCGTTAGGCGACACCCTGGCACGGGAGGACGCTGTGCAATCGGTCGAGTTCGATGCAATCGTCGTGGGCTCCGGCATCTCGGGCGGCTGGGCCGCCAAGGAGCTGACCGAAAAGGGACTGCGGGTCCTGCTGCTCGAGCGTGGACGCAACGTCGAGCATATCAAGGACTACGTCAACGCGACCAAGGGCGTGTGGGAGTATCCCCATCGCGGCGGGCGGACCAAAGCGATGGAAGCCGAATACCCCGTGCTCAAGCGAGACTACCCCCTGAACGAGAAGAACCTCGACTTCTGGGTGAAGGACACCGAGTCGCCCTACACCGAAGTCAGGCGCTTCGACTGGTACCGCGGGTATCAGGTCGGCGGTCGCTCGCTCATGTGGGGACGCCAGAGTTATCGGTTGAGCGAAATGGATCTCTCCGCCAACGCGAGGGACGGCGTCGGCGGAGATTGGCCCGTTCGCTACGCCGAACTGGCGCCGTGGTACGATCTCGTCGAGCAGCATGCCGGGATCTCCGGATCGGTCGAAGGGCTGCCCCAGTTGCCCGATGGAAAGTTCCAGCCAGCGATGCCGCTCAACTGCGGCGAGGAACTCATCGCGGGCAAGCTCAGGCAGAAGTTCGGCGGCCGCCGTCGCATCATTCCCGGGCGCACGGCCAATCTCACCGCGCCGCTGCCGGGCCGCAGTCCGTGTCAGCACCGCAATGCGTGCTGGCTCGGTTGTCCCTACGGCGCGTACTTCAGCACGCAGTCCTCGACCCTGCCCGCGGCGATGGCCACCGGGCGACTCACGCTCAAGCCGTGGGCGATCGTGACCGAGGTTCTCTACGACAAGGACCTGAAGCGTGCGTCGGGCGTGCGCGTGCTGGATGCCGTCTCCAACCAGACGACGGACTACAAAGCCCGGGTGATCTTCCTCTGTGCGTCGACGCTGAACAGCACCTGGCTCCTCATGCGTTCGGCAACGGACGTGTGGCCGGGAGGACTCGGCAGTAGCTCCGGCCAGTTAGGTCACAACCTGATGGATCACCATTTCCGGTGTGGCGCGAACGGAAAGATCGAGGGCCTCGAGGACAAGTACTACTTTGGGCGACGACCCACGGGCTTCTACATCCCGCGCTACCGGAATCTTGCCGGCGACCGGCGCGGGTACCTGCGCGGCTTCGGCTATCAGGGGAGCGCGAGCCGATCCGATTGGTCGCGCGCGGTGCGCGAACTCGGCGTGGGCGCGGCGTTCAAGGATATGATGGCGACGCCGGGCGGATGGGGCATCGGCGCCACCGCGTTCGGTGAGATGCTGCCCAACCACGCAAACCGCGTCACGCTCGATGCGACGAAGAAGGACAAATGGGGACTGCCGGTGTTGAGCATCGACTGCGCCACGGGCGAGAACGAGCGCCTGATGCGGGTGGACATGATCAACGACATGGCGGAGATGCTGACCGAGGTCGGCGTGAAGGACGTGAAGACGTTCGACTCCGGGTACTTCCCCGGCATGGGCATCCACGAGATGGGCACCGCCCGGATGGGCCGCGATGCCAGGTCGTCGGTGCTGAATCGCTGGAACCAGGTCTGGGACGCCATGAACGTCTTCGTCACGGACGGCTCCTGCATGGCGTCGGCCGGATGCCAGAATCCGTCCCTGACCTACATGGCTCTCACGGCACGCGCCGCGGACCACGCGGTGAACGAGTTGAACAAGCGCAACCTGTAGCGGCGCCCACTCCTTCGCTTTCACCCATGTCACACCAGACCGAACAGGATCGCACGATCGGCCGGCGCGAGGCCATCCGACGCGTGACGGCGCTCCTCGGGGGCGCGACGCTCATCGGCGGGACCACCCTGATCGCGGCGTGCAACCGCGAACGCACCGCCACCAGCGCAGCCGGCTATGGAACCTTCACATCGGCCGATATCGCCTGGCTCGATGAGGTGGCAGACACCATCGTCCCGACCACGGCTACGCCGGGAGCGAAGGCAGCGGCCGTCGGCCACTTCATGGCCGTGATGGTGACCGATACCTACGACCCGAAGGACCAGCAGATCTTCCGCGCCGGCATGACGCAGCTGGAAGACGCCGCACGCAAGGCGCACGGCGCGGACTTCCTCGCCGCGACGCCGGCGCAGCGGCTCGCGTTGCTCGAGACGCTGGATCGCGAGCAGAAGGCCTATCAGGACGCAAAGAAGGGCAGCGATCCGAATCACTTCTTCCGCATGATGAAGGAGCTGACGCTGGTCGGCTACTTCACCTCGGAGATCGGCGTCACGCAGGCGATGCGCTATCGCGAGTCGCCGGGGCGGTTCGACCCCTGCGTCCCGTACACGGCCGGTGAGACGATCTGGGCCTCTCACGCATAGGGCGCCAGAGGCGCTAGGTTTCGCGGCGCCATGAGTACGCTGCTCAACGCCTGGGCATGGATCTCCACGGTGACCCTGGTGCTGCTCGGGACACCGGTGGTGTTTGCCGTCTACTGCGTCACCACGCCCTTCGACCGCGGACGCTATCTCACCGGGCGCCTCTTTCGGCTGCTCGGCGTCACCTCGGTCAAGCTCAATCCGCTCTGGCGCTTCGACACGGCGGGAACATTCATCCGCGACCCTCGCCGCCCCTATGTGGCGGTGTCGAACCACGAGTCCTACGCCGACATCTTCCTCATCTCCCACCTGCCGTGGGAGATGAAATGGATCTCCAAGGAGACCATGTTCCGCATCCCCTTCTTCGGGTGGATGATGCACATGGCCGGTGACATCTCCATCACCCGTGGCGAGCGAACAAGCACGGTGAAGGCCATGGAGGCCGCGCGCGACCGCCTCCGGAAGCGCGTGAGCGTGATGATCTTCCCCGAGGGAACGCGGTCGCGCGGCGCTGACCTCCTGCCCTTCAAGGATGGCGCGTTCCGTCTCGCGCTCGAGGCGGGCGTTCCGATCCTCCCGATCGTGGTGGCCGGCACGCGCACCGCCATGGCCAAGGGCACGTTCCGCTTCCAGCGCGCGCGCGCCCGCGTGCGCGTGCTCGACCCGATCGACACGACCGGACTCACCGTCGACGACGTCGCCACGCTGCGAGAGCGCACGCGGGCGATCATCGACGACGCGCGACGCGCGCTCGCGCGTGAGCTGCAGGGCGAGCGACGGCGCGGATAGCGCGCTCGACCGCGGGGCCCGGGCCTTCCTTCGAGGTAGGCGAGACCGAGGACAACGGCGACCGAATCGCGCGCTCGACGACGCGGTATTCGCGTGCTCGCCGGCACAAACGGGGGCATATATCACCCGGATGATATTGACACACCAATATTACCCGGATACAATGCGTCCCCATGGCAACCAACGAGCCGCGCCGCGGCATCGCCTTCGCGGGCACCCGACGCATCGCTGATGGGCCCCTCGCCGACGTGGCGCTCCGCGTCAAGCGCGCCGTCGATCGCGGGACCCACGCCACCGTGCTGGTTTTTGACGCCGAGACCAGCGAGCGCATCGACCTCGATGTGCGCGGCAGCGATGCGGAAGTCATGGCGCGCCTGGCGCCGCCCACCGTGCGCACGGCGGGACGCCCAAGACTTGGCGTCGTGGCGCGCGAGGTGACGCTCCTTCCCCGCCATTGGGACTGGCTCGGTGAGCAACCCGGCGGCGCGTCGGTCACGCTCCGCAAGCTCGTCGACGAGGCGCGCCGCGCCACCGTGGACGCTGGCCGCGTGCGCCGCGCGCGCGAGGCGACCTACCGCTTCATGGTTGCCATGGCCGGGGATCGCCGAGGCTTCGAAGAGGCAAGTCGTGCGCTCTTTGCCGGCGACACGGCGCGTTTTTCGCGACTCATCGCACGATGGCCGGCCGACGTTCGCGCGCAGCTGTTGCGGCTCCTGACCGTGTCCGACGGCACCACCCCACAGGAGCCAGCGCCATGACGGACCTCACGCAGGGCTCGATCCCGCGTCATCTGGTCCGGCTCGCGGTGCCCATGGCCGCGGGCATGATCTTCCAGACGCTCTATTACCTCGTCGACCTGTACTTCGTCTCGCGGCTGGGCGACGCCGCGATCGCCGGAGTGGGCGCGGCTGGCAACCTGCAGTTCATCGTGATGGCGGCGACGCAGGTGCTCGGCGTGGGAACCATGGCGCTGATTGCCCATGCCGCCGGACGCCGGGATGAGCACGACGCCAACCTCGTGTTCAACCAGAGCCTGGTGCTCGCGGCGATCGCCCTCGCCTCGACGCTCATTGCCGGCGGCAGTCTCGCTCGCGCGTACATGGGCACGCTCGGCGCGGACGCGGCGACGATCGCGGCGGGGACGAGCTACCTCCGATGGTTCATCCCCGGTCTGGCGCTCCAGTTCGCGCTGGTCACCATGGGGTCAGCGCTCCGGGGCACCGGCATCGTGCGTCCCACGATGGTGGTACAAGTCGCGTCGGTGGTGCTGAACGCCGTGCTCGCCCCGATCCTCATCGCCGGCTGGGGCACGGGGCGACCGCTCGGGGTCGCGGGCGCCGGGCTTGCGACGACGATTGCCATGGTGTTCGCTGTCGTGGCGATGTGGGCCACCTTCGCGCGACTCGAACGCACCGTGCGCATCGATGCCTCGCTGATGCGACCGCACGTGGCCACGTGGAAGCGCATCTTTCGCATCGGTCTGCCACCGGGCGGCGAGTTTGCCCTCCTGTTCCTGAACCTCGGCGTGGTCTACTGGATCATCCGACAGTTTGGGGCGGAGGCGCAGGCCGGGTACGGCCTTGGCTCCCGGGTGATGCAGGCCATCTTCTTGCCAGCCATGGCGGTGGCCTTTGCCACGGCGCCGCTCGCCGGGCAGAACGTTGGCGCGCGCCGATTCGACCGGGTACGCGAGACGTTTCGCGTGTCCGCGATGATGGGCAGCGCAATCATGCTCGCGCTGACGCTCGTTTGTCAGGTTCGGCCGGCCCTCCTCATCACGCCTTTTACCAGCGAGAGCGGCGTGGTCGCCGTCGCGGCGGAATATCTCCGCATCCTCTCGTGGAACTTTGTGGCGCAGGGACTGATCTTCACCGTGTCGGGGATGTTCCAGGCGCTGGGCAACACGATTCCCTCGTTGTTCAGCAGCGCGTTCCGCTTTGCGCTGTTTGTCCTCCCGGCGGTGTGGCTCTCGACGCGGCCTGGCTTCTAGCTGCGGCAGCTCTGGATCCTTTCGGTGACCACCGTGCCGCT
This sequence comes from Gemmatimonadaceae bacterium, assembly GCA_020846935.1. Classification (NCBI taxonomy): domain Bacteria; kingdom Pseudomonadati; phylum Gemmatimonadota; class Gemmatimonadia; order Gemmatimonadales; family Gemmatimonadaceae; species Gemmatimonadaceae bacterium. The sequence goes on along the minus strand of JADLCY010000007.1, from coordinate 22,989 downwards.
GCACGTCGGGTTCAGCCTGTGGCTGCTTCGCCGCGAGCTGCGCCTCCGCGTCGGCGTGCCGGCCACCGCTCCGCCACCGCGAGCCGCTGACCTCCTGGACGCATCGGGCGCAGGCGTCGAATGACCTATCGGGGTCGCATCGCACCGACGCCCACCGGCGACATGCACCTCGGACACGCGCGTACCTTCCACGCGGCGTGGCGTCGCGCCATGGAGGCTGGTGGCGAGCTCGTGCTGCGCATCGAAGATCTCGACCCGCTGCGCTGCCGCCCGGAATACACCGAGGGCATGATCGAGGACCTCCGGTGGATGGGCATCACCTGGACGGAAGGGCCGGTGTACCAGTCGCAGCGCACGCCCGTGTTTGTCGACACATGGACGCGGCTGCGCGACGCCGGCGTGCTGTACGCGTCAGAGGTTTCGCGTCGCGAGGTGCGCGACGCCGCGCACGCGCCCCACGAAGACGAGGAAGCGGCCGAGCCGATCTTCCCGCCCGAGCTTCGTGGCGATGTCCGCGAGGCACGTCGATTCGACGCACCGTGGAACGTGGCCTGGCGGTTCCGCGTGCCCGATGGCGAGGTCGTGCGGTTTACCGACGCGCGCCGCGGGGAGCAGTCGTTTACGGCCGGGGTGGACTTCGGGGATTTCGTCGTGTGGCGCAAGGATGGCGTGCCGGCCTACGAGCTCGCCGTGGTCGCTGACGACATCGCGATGGGCATCACCGAGGTCGTTCGGGGCGAGGATCTCCTCAGGTCAACGGCGCGCCAGCTCCTGATCTATCGGGCGTTGGGCGCAACGCCACCGGCCTGGTGCCACGAGCCATTGCTTCGCGATGCCGAAGGTCGCCGCCTTGCCAAGCGACACCTGCCGCTCTCGCTGCGCTCGCTCCGCGAGCAGGGGTGGCGATTCGACGACGTCGTGTGGCGCGACTCAGTCCGGTGAGCGCGAGACGCCAACCGGCGTCCGCGCAGAGCGGCGCTTGCGCGCTGGCCTGGGCGGCGCAGCGACCGACGTACCGCGCGAGCCCTTGACCAGCCCCCGGCAGGACACGGCGCCGCAGGTACAGCGGAACGGCTCCGAGGCCTCATCGAGAAAGGCGCCGTAATCGAGTGTGATCTCTTCGCCACGGCGGACCCGCCGCATCGCCACCACGTTGAGCCCATCAAAGGCCGCGTTGGGCTCGCACGAGTGGTTGGTGGGCGCCCATTGCGTGGGGTCGTCATCCCACAGGACGAACAGGTCGTTGCCCAGCGGGTAGCCATAGCGCCGCAACATCGAGCGATCGTCGGCGTGCCACGTGCGATCCACGTGTCGAGCGGTCACGACGCGCTGCGCCCGCTCCTCGCCGCGAAAGACAAGATCCCCGGGTTCAAGGTCGCGCGTGGCAAAGATGCCGTATCCCGAAATGGCGTTGCCCTGCATGGCGTAGGGCGGTTGTGCCCGGCGATGACGCGCGATCGCTTCGGCGATGATGTGCTGCGCAAAGCCAGCCTGTCCCATCCCGTCGTGGGCAAGCACGTAGTCCGCCGAACCTTCGTAGCCGTCCTGGTAGAAGACGGAGCACGTGAAGTTCACTTCGAGAAAGTGGATCGTGCCGCCCGCGTCGCAACGGAAGTCCATGCGCGCGTACCCCATGCCGCCGAACGCCCGGAACACCTTGATGGCGGCGTCCTTGAGCCGCGCGGCGAGGTCCCCGTCGCGCACGGGAACGTTGGCGTCGGGATGCAGCTCGGACGTCTTGAACGCGTAGGTCTTGAAGTGGGTGTCGGCGGGGAACACGAACTCGACCGGAGTCAGCGCCACGGGATCTCCCTTTTCCTCGATCGCGCCGAGGACGAGCACCGTGAACTCACGACCCTCGATGAACTCTTCGATGAGCACTTCGGGATAGTCGGCCAGAATGCGCGCGACCTGCGGTTCGAGATCCGCCGGGTCGCGCACGAGCGACCGCTCGTCGATGCCCAGACTGTCACCGGCGTGCGAAGGCTTGACAAACAGCGGGTAGCGGAGCCCACTCGTGAGGCCGTGTGCCTCGGGCGCATGACGAACGAGCGCGTGCCGTGGTGTGGTGACGCCCGCGGTGTACGCCACGTACTTCATGAGGGGCTTCGGCACGTGATAGAGCTTGGACACGGGCCCGGTGAAGGGGAGGTTCAGCCGCTCGAGCGTGTCCACGACGTCGATGGACGGTACGTCCCACTCCAGATAGCCCTCGCAGAGGTTTACGAACACGTCATAGCCCTGCGTCGACAGGTCACGCAGCTGACGGTAGGTGGTCAGCTTGTTGAGTGCGACGTGATCGACCGTGTCGTCAGGCAGGAGTCGCGCGAGGTCGCGCGGGGGATCGTAGTTCTTGTAGTCGACGTTCGAGGTGGAATAGTCCGGCTGCAGCACGCAGACCTTCATGCACGCCTCCGCAGCGGCACTGCGACGTGGCTGGTGAGTGCGCCATCCACGATCTCGCGGACCATGCTGGCGAACGTACGGTCGGCAAAGCGCAGGATGGCGCCGATCGACGTGTAGTTCTCGTCCTCGGAAAGGCCGCACTGGGCGTTGACCTCGAGGACGAACAGTTCCCGCGTGCGTGCGTCCATCCGCAGGTCGACCCTGCCGTACCCGCGGCCGCCAACGGACGCATAGGCCGCCCAGCTCACCTCGGCGATCCGCTGCTGGAGCGCGGCGGGGGCCGGCTGGTACTCCCACAGCCACTCGCCCCCTTCGATCGGCGACTCCTCTTCGTACACCTCCCACAGGCGATCGAACGACAGGAACTGCTCGGTGGCCGGCAGTCCATCATGGAAGACACGTTCCACGGCGGGGTAGATCGTGGCCCGCTCGGGAGCGTCGGTGGATCCCACGATGAGCGTCGTGAACTCCGGCCCCTTGATGAAGCGCTCCACGAAGACACCGCCGCTCGCAAGGTTCCAGCCGTGATACCCGGCCTCGAGCGTGCTGAGCTGCGTCCTGAGGGCCGTCACCGTTTCGACGACCGACTTGACCGAGATCCCCAGGCTGCCGGCCGAGACGGCGGGCTTCACGATCAGCGGCTTGCCGTGCCGGTTGAACAGCCCGCCCAGCGGCCGCGTGGAAGGCGTCACGACCGACCACGGCGACGTGGGCACTCCCGCCGCATCGAACGCGTGCTTCATGTCGATCTTCGACGTCGTCACGTGGTAGAACGACGCGTCTGCGCCCGTATAGGGGAGCCCGACCTCATCGAGGTAACGCACCACCGAGATACCCGGGACGCTGTTGACCTCGTCACCATCGCAGAGGTTGAACACGACGGGCGCATGCATGGCCGTGTCCCTCGCGATCCGGTCGATCACGTCGCGGTAGTCCCGCATGGTGACGGGCTGCCACCGCCAGGCGAGCTCGAGGTGCTCGAAGGCGCGCTGGAACTCGCCGTGACTCTGGCTGAAGTCACTGTAGCAGGCGAGCGTGGGATCGGTGGCTTCCACGTGCGGTACGAGGACCCACACGAGGAGGGGTTTGCGCTGATGCGCCTTTCTGGCTCGCGACACAGCACCCGGTATGGTGGTCGTGGCAGAACCGCTGATTTTCCGGAACGCATGATGATGGCACGATCACGGCGCGGCGTGAAGTAGCCACGGGTGCAGAACGCGCGTCGAGCTTGCCTATGCCCTACCCCGGCTCCAGACTCCAGCGCAGGGAAAGTCTTCATTCACGCACCGTCGCATGCCCCGTCGATCAAACGCTCCACGCCCCTACACCCGGCTCACGCAGCCGCTGGTGCGCGACAACGGCCACCTGCGTCCCGCCACATGGGACGAGGCCCTGGACCGCGCCGCCGCCGGCTTTCGCCGGGTGAAGGACACCCTGGGCCCGAACGCCATCGGGACGTTCAGCTGCTCGAAGAGCACCAACGAGGTGAACTTCCTGGCTGGCAAACTCAGTCGAGTCGCGTTCGGCACCAACAACGTCGATAGCTGCAACCGTACCTGACACGCTCCCAGCGTCGTCGGTCTGGCGACAGTGTTTGGAGCGGGTGGCGGGACCAACTCGTACGAAGAAGTGGAGGAAACCGACGTGGTGTTCCTCTGGGGCTCGAACGCCCGTGAGGCCCACCCGATCTGGTTCCATCACCTTCTCAAGGGCATTCGGCACCACGGCACGCGCCTCTACGTCATGGACCCGCGGCGTACCTCCAGTGCGCAGTGGGCCGACGTGTGGTGTGGGCTGCGCGTGGGCAGCGATGTCGCGCTGTCGAACGCCATGGCCCGCGTGATCATCCACGAAGGGCTGCAGCACGAGGCGTTCATCGGGAACTCCACGACAGGGTTCGCGGCCTACCGCGATGCCGTCGAGCCCTACACGCTGGATGTGGCCGAGACCCTGACGGGCGTGCCGGGCGACGTGATTCGGGAAGCCGCGATCGCCTTCGCCCGCGCCCCCCGCGCGATGATCTGCTGGACGCTCGGCATCACCGAACACCACAACGCGGTCGACAACGTCCTGGCCCTCATCAACCTGTGCCTGCTGACGGGCCAGGTGGGGCGCTGGGGCGCGGGCTGCAACCCGCTGCGTGGCCAGAACAACGTGCAGGGCGGCGGTGACATGGGCGCGATTCCCAACAAGCTCGCCGGATTCCAGGACATCGAGCAGGACCACGAGGCGCGGGCCCGATTCGAGAAGGCGTGGGGCGTGCCGATCCAGCCCACCTACGGCTACAACCTCACGCAGATGCTGCACGCCATGGCCGACGGCCGCATGAAGGCGTTGCTCTGCATCGGTGAGAACCCGGCGCAATCAGACGCCGACGCGCATCACGTGCGACACGCGCTCGAGAGCCTGGACCACCTCGTGGTGCAGGAGATCTTTCTCACAAAGACGGCAGAGCTGGCCGACGTCGTGCTTCCGGCAGCAGCGACGTGGTGCGAGGGCGAGGGCACCGTGACCAACAGCGAGCGCCGCGTGCAGCGCGTGCGCAAGGCCCTGGATGCGCCGGCCGGCGCCCGCGACGAGCTGTGGATCATCTCGGAACTCGCGCGGCGCATGGGCCACGCCTGGACGACGCCGACGGCCGAAGAGGTCTGGAACGAGGTCCGCGCGCTGGCTCCGGACTTTGTGGGTGGCATGTCGTACGAACGCCTGGATGCGCTCGACGGGATCCAATGGCCGTGCCCCGACACGTCGCACCCGGGCTCGCAATTCCTCCACGGTCGCCTCTGGGAACAGCCGGCCCGCGGACCGCTGGCTCCGTTCAGCGTGGTGCACCACACGCCGCCGCACGAGGAACGCACCCCGGAGTACCCGATGCTCCTCACGACCGGGCGCCGGCTGGAGTCGTACAACACAGGCGTGCAGTCGGGCGGCTACAACTCCCCACTGCATTTCGGCGAGACGCTCGACCTTTCCCCCGAAGACGCCGAGCGGCTTGGGATCGCGACCGGCGACATGGTGCGTGTTTCTTCGCGTCGTGGCAGCGTGCTGGCGCCCGCCCGCATCGATCCCGCGCTCCGCCAGAACCTGGTATTCATGACGCTGCACTTCCCCGACGACGTCACCACGAACCTGCTCACGATCGACGTGTCGGACCCGAGGTCCGGTACCGCCGAGTTCAAGGCCTGCGCGGTGCGTGTAGAACGCGCCGAGGTCGCCGCGGAAGCGGCGTCCGCCGCCGGCGACTGATCATGTCCCGCCTTCTGCTGCCTGCCTGATGGATATCCGTCACGTCGACGCCGAACCCACCGCCGAGGAACGCGCGGCCATCGATGCGCTCCTCGGTCCGCCGGACTCCTCATGGGAGGGCGGCGAGCGTGGAAGTCATCGCGATGCGCACACCGCGGTTGGCGGGAAACTCGCGCGGGATCGTCGGCCGCTGCTCGTTCCGGCGCTGCAGGCCCTGCAGCAGCGCATCGGCTGGATCTCGGAGGGTGGCATGGGCTACGTGTGCCGCCGCCTGAGCGTTCCGCCCGCCGAGGCGTGGGGCGTGGCCACGTTTTACGCGTTGTTGGCGACCTCACCGCGCCCGCGTCGCGTACTCCACGTCTGCGACGACATCGGGTGCCGGAGCCGCGGCGCGCACGCCATCGAGCATGCGCTGGAACAGGCCTGCGGCAAAGCCATTGGCGCGGAGCCGTCCGCCGAGGCCATGACGGTCGACGCGAATGGCGTGGCCTGGATGCACTCACCCTGCCTTGGCCTCTGCGACCAGGCCCCCGCCGCGCTCTACACCGAAGCGGGCGAAGCGCCGCGTGAGGTGCTGCTGGGGCGGGTGACGCCTGAATCGGCGGTGCGCGCGCTGCGTGACGGCCGGGTGCCTGACGACGCGACGGCAACGCCGGATCTCCCGCAGCGCGGCGACCCGTCGCTCGTGCTGCTCTCGCGCTGCGGCGTGGTCGATCCCACGTCACTCGAAGCATACCGCTCGGCGGGCGGCTTTTCCGCGTTGGAGAAGGCGCGAGAGCGTGGCGCCGAATGGGTCATTGCCGAAGTCACCGCGTCCCGGCTCGTTGGACGCGGCGGCGCGGCCTTCCCCACCGGACGCAAGTGGGACGCGGTGCGTACTCAACCCGCGACGCCGCACTATCTGGTGTGCAACGCTGACGAGTCCGAGCCTGGGACGTTCAAGGACCGCGTGCTCCTCGCACAGGATCCGTTCGCGATCGTCGAGGCGATGACCATTGCCGGCTTCGCCACCGGGTGCAGCAAGGGCTACCTGTACATCCGCGCCGAATACCCGCTGGCCACCGCACGCATGGAGCACGCGATCACGGCCTCCAGGGCCGCGGGACTGCTCGGCGACTTCGACATCGAGGTGCGGCGGGGTGCGGGCGCGTACATCTGCGGCGAAGAGACCGCGCTCTTCGAGTCGATCGAGGGAAAGCGCGGCGAACCACGCAGCAAGCCGCCGTTTCCGGTGAGCGCCGGGCTGTTCGGCAAGCCCACCGTGGTGAACAACGTGGAGACGCTCGCGAACGTTCTGCCGATCCTCCAACACGGCGGCGCCGCGTACGCCACCGTCGGCACCTCGGGCAGTACCGGAACGCGCTTGTTCTGCCTGAGCGGCGCGGTCGCGCGGCCAGGAGTGTATGAGGTGCCATTCGGCCTGACGCTGCGCGATCTGCTCGCGCTCGCGGGCGGAGGGGTGCCCAGGGCGGTGCTGCTCGGTGGCGCGGCCGGCACCTTTGTGCGGGGCGACGAACTCGACATCCCGCTCACGCTCGAGGGTGCGCGTGCCGCAGGAGCCACGTTAGGCTCGGGCGTGGTGATGGCGTTCGACTCCGACGCCGACATGCGCGACATGGTCCTGCGCGTCGCCGGGTTCTTTCGCGACGAATCGTGCGGCCAGTGTGTGCCGTGTCGCGTGGGCACGGTACGGCAACAGGAGGCCCTGCACCGGATCGCGGCAGGAAAGACGCGCGGTGGGATCGCGGGTGAACTCGCGCTGATCGAGGAAGTGGGCGTGGCCATGCGTGACGCGTCGATCTGTGGCCTGGGCCAGACCGCGTATTCGGCGGTGGAGTCGGCCATCAAGCGGCTTCGAATGTTCGAGGAGGCAACGACATGACGACGACCGGCAACCCGAAGGAGGGCACAGCGCGTCCCCTGCCACCGCTGGTGCAGCTCGGTCGACCATCGCGTGTTCCGCGGGCACAGGTATCGCTCACGATCAACGACCAGCCGGTGACGGTCGACGAGGGCACCACGCTACTCGGCGCAGCGGCGACGATCGGCGTGGAGGTTCCGACGCTCTGTTACCTCGAGACCCTCCGGCCGGTGAACGTATGCCGGCTCTGCGTGGTGGAGGTCGAGGGCGCGCGCGTGCTCGCGCCGGCGTGCTCACGTGCGGTGGAGCCGGGAATGAAGGTGCATACCGACAGTCCGCGCGTGAAACACTCCCGCAAGCTCGTGCTGGAGATGCTGGCGTCGTCGGTCGACCTGTCGACGACGCCCGGCATGCCGGAGTTGCTGGAGACGTACGCCTGCGAGCCCGAGCGATTCGGGCCGCCCGCGCCGACGGCGGCTGCCGGTGAACGTGACGCTGCCATCGCGGGACACCACGTGGCCACCGAGCCGGGCTTCGCCGCCACCGTCGCGCAGCCGGTGAAGATCGATAACGACCTGTATGTGCGCGACTACTCCAAGTGCGTGCTCTGCTACAAGTGCGTCGAAGCCTGCGGACCCGATCATCAGAACACGTTCGCCATCGCCGTGGCCGGCCGCGGGTTCAACGCGCGCATCTCCACCGAGATGGCCATCCCGCTGCCTGGCAGCGCGTGCGTCTACTGCGGCAACTGTATTGCCGTGTGCCCGACCGGCGCGCTCATGGCCAAACCCGAACACGACCTTCGTGTCGCGGGCACGTGGGATGAGTCCAGCCAGCAGGTCACGGACACCATCTGTCCCTACTGTGGCGTGGGCTGCACCCTCTCGCTCCACGTACAGGACGGCCGGATCGTCAAGGCGACGTCACCGCTCGACCACGACATCACGCTCGGCAATCTCTGCGTGAAGGGCCGCTTTGGGTGGCAATTCGTGCAGTCGCGCGCGCCCGAGTCCAACGGCGACGGTGGCTGAGATCCCGCACGACGACACCGCGGAGAGCCGCGGCGTCGGGTACGGTGCTCCGGTCTCGCCGCGCGAATTGGTGCGACTCGAGGGATCGGCGCGCACGACACAGCAGGCCGTCATCGCCGAGGAAGTCCCGGTCGCCTTTGTGTACAACCAGCGACCGCACGTCGTGATGATGTGTTCACCGGCCGACTTCGAGGACCTCGCGATCGGCTTCACCGTGACCGAGGAAATCGCCGCCGCTGGCGAGGTCTCGCGCATCGAGGTGGCGCGCCACCGGCGGGGCGTGGAGCTGTCCATCGAAATCCCGGCGGCCGCCGGCGCTCGTCTGGCCGCGCGCGCGCGCGCGATCAGCGGGCGCACCGGATGCGGACTGTGCGGCGTCGAAGCCATTGACGATGCGATCCGGGCGACGCACCCGGTGCACTCCGCGATGCAGATCACGCCGGCTGCCCTGTGGAAGGCCGGCGCCGCCCTCGACGCGCGCCAGCCCCTCAACCGCGAAACGAACGCGATCCATGCGGCCGCGTGGGCGACCAGCGATGGCGCCCTGGAGATGGTTCGCGAAGACGTCGGACGCCACAACGCGCTCGACAAGACGCTCGGCGCCCTCCTGCGCGCCGGCGTCGATCCCGCCACGGGATTCCTCCTCCTCACCAGTCGCGCAAGCTTTGAACTGATCCAGAAGGCCGCCGTGTGTGGCGTGCCCTTGGTCGCGGCGGTGTCGCGGCCCACCGGTCTCGCCATCCGCATGGCGTCGGACGCAGGCATCACGCTGGTTGGGTTGCTGCGGGGAGAGAGCGCCAACGTCTACACGCACGCCTCCCGTATCGCACAACCGAGCTGACGGTCGCGCGCGCGCGGTCTCTGACGGCAATTCCGCTGAACCCGATCCTGGGAAGACATCACCGGCACCTGCTCGCCCAGCCAGTGGGGAGCTACTGTCGATCCGCCCGCGTCCAGAGCTCGTACAACGGCCGCCGGGCTCAATGCCCGTCGAAGAACTCCCAGGCCGCCGTCATGCTCGAGAACGTGTGGTGCCGTGGACCCGTGGCGTACTGGCGTGAGCGCGTCGTGGCCTCCCACTGGAGACGCAGGTGGTGCAGCCGCAGGCCCATGCCGAACGCATACTCCCTGACGCCCGGCACGCGATCCACGTGGCGCTCCCGATCCACGATGCTGCCATCGAGCGAGAAGTCGCGGGCCACGAATCCGGTGCGGCCACTCGCGCTCAGGTAGTACTCGAGCGGACTGCGCCGCCGCGTCGCGCGCGGATCGAGCGCGTGCGACAGGTTGTAGCCAATGCGCAAGCGCCCCGCCACGTCGGCCGCGGTGCGCACGGTACCAACCGCCACACGGGCCGACGGGACGAAGTCGATGAGCGCCTTCGAGCCCACCACACCACGGAGCGCGAGAAGCGAGTGGGTGTATCCGAGTTGCACGCCGGGCTGAAAGCCGACTTGCGTTTCCCACCCGGTGGCTCTTCTCGTGTAGCGCTGGTTGATCCAGTGAAAGAGCTGTTGCGACGTCTGACCGAGCGCCGGGCGGCCGGTCACGCCGAGTTGGACGTCCACCGTGCGTGCGCTGCGCCTCGAGACCGAACTCCCGGTGACGCCGATCCAGAGCCAGCCGGCGTATGGCCGCTCGTCGGCCCACGTGGGCGTGGTGTACGGCGCCCGGGTGAGGCGGGGTGTGTACATGTCCTGTCCGATCGACACGGTGGTCGTGAGGCACCGCCCGAGGCTCGTGGTGTCTGCGGCGCAATCCGGTGTTCGCCGGGCGAGGTGCGGTCCCCAAAATGACCCGCCGAGCGCCTCGAGCGACGCGACCACCCCATTGGTGAACTCCTCGTCGGTGCGGTGCGCGGGGTGGATCCAGAAGTTGTAGGCGTCGTTGTCGAGCCTCAGGCTCGGGCGCCAGCGACCCGGGCCTGAAACCACCGGGCGCTGAGGGCGCAGCTGAAGGTTGTCCGAACCAGTGGAATCGGCCCCCGCACCACCGCCGCGCTGCTCCTGCGCGGAGGCAGGATCCGTGAGCGCGACCATTCCCAGGAGGAACAGGGACCACACGAAGGTCAGGCGCCGGAACGCGGCGCCTGGCGGGAAAACGATACGACCGGGGACAGGATGGTGCCGGTGGCCGGGGCCGACGGCGCTATTCTGAAGTCGGGGGGGCCCCCCCACGTCCTCGCCGCTCAATTGAACGCGTTCAGGCCCGTCACCGCCTGGCCGAGGATGAGCGAGTGTACGTCGTGCGTCCCTTCGTACGTGTACACACTCTCCAGGTTGGCCATGTGCCGCATCGCGCCGTACTCGGCGAGAATGCCCACGGCGCCCAACAATCGCCGGCTCTCGCGCGCGATGTCCGTCGCAATGCTCACGTTGTTGCGCTTGGCCAGCGACACCTGCTGCGGCGTGAAGGTCCCCGCATCCTTGAGTCGCCCGAGGTGCAGCGACACCAGCTGAGCCTTCACGATCTCGGTCAGCATGTCGGCGAGGCGCTCCTGCTGGATCTGGAAGCCGGCGATCGGCTTGTCGAACATCACGCGGTTCTTCGCGTAGGCGAGGCATTCCTCGTAGCACGCGATCGCAGCACCGATCGCGCCCCAGGAAATTCCGTATCGCGCCTGCGTGAGGCACATGAGCGGTGACTTGAGCCCGCCCGAGCCCGGCAGGATCGCGTCGGCGGGCAGGTGCACGTCCGAAAACACGAGTTCACTCGTGTCGGACGCCCGGAGCGAGAGCTTGCCCTTCTGGTCCCGCGCGGTGAAGCCTTGCGTGTCGGTGGGTACGATGAAGCCGCGGATCGAAGCCGGATCCGGATCGCCGTTGGTCTTGGCCCACACGACGGCCACCTTGGCCGTGGACCCGTTGGTGATCCACATCTTCGCCCCGTTGAGCAGCCACGTCCCATCGGCTTGCTGTCGAGCCATCGTGACCATGCCCGACGGGTTCGAGCCATAGTCCGGCTCCGTGAGCCCGAAGCAGCCGATCACCTCGCCTGTGGCCATCCTGGGCAACCAGTAGCGCTTCTGCGCTTCGCTTCCGAACGCGTAGATCGGGTACATCACGAGCGCTCCCTGCACGGAGGCAAACGATCGAATGCCTGAATCGCCGCGCTCGAGCTCCTGCATGATCAGCCCGTACGAGACGTTGTTGAGCCCCGCGCAACCGTAGGTCTCCGGCAGGTTGGCGCCGAAGTACCCGTGGGCCCCCATTTCCGGGATCAGATCCCTGGGGAACCGTCCCTCCACGTAGCAGGCGCCGATGATGGGCAACACGCGGTCGTCGACCCAGGCTCGCACGCTGTCGCGGATGGCGCGTTCCTCCTCGGAGAGGACGCTGTCGATGTTGAAGAAGTCGTGGCTCATATGGGAGCGAAATCTATGGGTGACTAGCGACGCTTCGTATCGGGGCGACGCCACCGGGCGGTCAACGCCGCCGCGCTGCCGGCCAGGAGTGCGGGAAACGCGAGTGTGGCCACGTGCGGCGCCCACGACGGCAGGGTCATGGCGTGAGCCAGATCACCAGCGAACCGGGTGACCGGCGCTCCGCCGAAGGACAGGATCGACAGGTACCCGCCCCACGCGGCCGCGCCTGCGGCAGCCGCGACCAACGCCGGACGCCCGCGACCGCCGAGCAGGCCGTAGGCCGCACCCGCCACCGGAACCACCCACCACGCCACGAGCACCGTGCCTAACGCGATCACCATGGTCAGGATGAGGAACCGCAGGAAGCCCATCGGCTATCTCGGGGTGAGGGTGAGCGCGGCACGCACCTGCGCCGGCGCAAAGGAATCGAGGGCCGGCGGCGAATACAGCAGCTCGAGTTCGCCCCGCGTCCAGAACCCGAGACGATCGGCGTAGCGGGGACTCGCCGGGTTGCCGCTCTGCCCACCCGGATAGGTGCCCATCGCACGCACGCGATCGCCAAGCTCCACCACCATGCGCCAGCTCGACCCGAAGCCGGCCGCCGATGAGGGATTGAGCGTTCCGGGACCCCCGTTCACCGCCAGGCCGCGCCGCGAGAACCCGGCGAGACGCAACAGGTGGTTGATGTTCACCGCGCCCGTGCGACCCCAGGCCCAACGCTCCGCGTTTGGCGGCCCCTGTTGCGCCACCAGGCTGTCGTAGCCCGCGGCCAGCGCGTCGGCGACCACGTCGTTGCGCTGTTCGATGCGGTCCGCGGTCGCCGCCACATCCCACCACGCATTCGCCGAGTCGGCGAGCAACTCCAGGAGCACGTGGGCGGTCGGTGTCGCCACACGATCGGTGGACCCCTTCGGCACGAGTTCGTCCCAGGTGCGCCGCGTCAGCTCGCGCATCGCCCGCTCGAAGAGCGCGCTCGATGCGTTGGTGGCCGTGTAGCGCCGGTCCCACGTGCGCAGGACCGAGTCGGCGGTACGCAGCGACGGAGTCGCGGTCCCCGAGGCCGCCCGCGCACCAGTCGCCGCAAGGAAGTAGGGCATGAACGCCTCGGCGCGCACGCTCCCCGGATCGGTCTGGTACCTCCGCATGTCGTCCAGCGTGACCTGCGCGTTGCCGCGCAGCAGCCGGTTGATCTGCAGCGCGCGCCAGGCGTCGTACGAGCGATCGGTGCCGAGGTAGCGCGCATCGACGGCGGGGTCGATGGGCTGCTGGTTCGCCGAAGCGAGATACCCCTGCGCCGGGTTGATCGCCTGCGGATAGGATGCGACCGGCCAGTAGCCCACCCAATCGCTCTCCGTGCGCGATCCGTCGCGAATGGTTTCGCCATCGCCATGGTCGGGACGGATGGGAAAGTGCCCCGTCGACCGGATGGCGATCGTGCCCTGCCGATCCGCGACGAGCATGTTCTGCGCCGGCACGAAGTAGTGCGCGGCGAGGCTGTCCAGGAACGCCCCTGCTGTCTCCTGTTTGGCCGCGGCGCTGAAGCCTGCGGCGAGGTCGCTCGGTTCGAGCGCAGTCCATCGCATCGAGAGCCATCCTCCCTGTCCGCGACGCAGCGGGCCCCGGTGGGTGAACCGCACCGTATCGGTGCGAATCACGACGCCTGCACGATCTCGGTAGACCTCCTCTCGCAATTCGATGTCGCGCCAGGCGCCGTCCACCAGGTAGCGTACCGGGCGGGCGTCGTCGTCGACGATCTCGCGGTAGAAGTCGAGCACGTCGGCGCCCGTGTTGGTGAGTGACCACGCGAGGTGGCGCGTGAACCCGATGATGATCCCGGGCGAACCGGGGATCGTCACGCCGTACGCGTCGAGCACGCCCGGCACCACCAGGTGCGTCTCGAACCAGATGCTCGGGAGCGTGAGTTCGAGGTGCGGATCGCCGGCGAGCAGCGCGTGCCCCGACCGACTGCGCGAGGGCGCCACGGCCCAGTTGTTCGACGCAAACACGCGCGCGATCGCCGCATCGGCGTCCACCTCACGGCGCGGCAGCATGGGCAACAGCGCGAGGGCGTCGCTGTCCGGCGCTCCCGGTGGCGGGATGCGCCGAAAGTCGTAGCGCGGACCCGCATGTCCATTGGGCTGTATCGGCTCCTGGATTGGCGCCGCCACGGGAAAGATCGCGCGGGCCGCCACCCGGCCCACAAGGCCCTCGGCGGCCAGACGCGAGGGCTCGTCAGGCGCATAGCTCAACGTCCAGGCCATCCGGTTTGCGAGATGGAGGGCGTTGACCGGCTCCCAGCGCATCGGAGTCGCACCAAGCAGCTTGTATTCGACCGGCACGCGATCGGGAGTGAGTGCGTCGAGGTATGCGTTGACCCCGGCCGCGTAGGCGTCCGCGAACCGACGGCCCGGCGCATTGGCCGCCAGGCTGGCGAGCGCGCGCTCGGCCGCCCGCGGAAGTCCAAGGGCGCGCATCTGGGAGTCCGAGGGCACCGCCGCCGCGCCCACCAGTTCCGTCAGGCGACCCGCGCCGGCGCGTACCTGCAGCTCGAGCTGGAACAGCCGGTCGCGCGCGACCACAAAGCCCAGCGCCCGTATCGCGTCGTCTTCGGTCGCGGCGAAAACGTGCGGGACGCTCCGCGCGTCGTAGCGCACCTCCACCGGGCCCGTGAGCCCCGCGATCGTGACGGACTCCGACGACGGGTGCTCACCCGTGGTGGCTGCGGCCCAGGCCCCGCGGGCCGGATCGAGGAGCGAGCCGAGGGGTGGCAGCGGACCCACGCCCCGGAATCCGGCCCACAGCGAGCCCACCAGCAGCGCGACGGCGACGAGGAAGGAGACAAGACGCATGGCCCAAGATACTGATGCACGAGGCCCCATGCGGAAGGCAGCGGCGCAACCCCGCAGCCCCGAGCCCCGCGGAACTACCGCGTCACGACACGCTTCGCGCGCGGCTGGGCGCCGACTTCCCGCGCCTTGCGGCGGAAGGCGGCACCGTGATCCACGGGGAGTCCGCTTTCATCCTGCCATTGATGGACCATCTCGTGCAATAGCGTGTCGAGCGCCTCGTCCCAGCCGTGGCGCCGCACGTGCCGTCGACTCACCGCGATCTGCGCCGTGCCATGCGTCGCGGCCGGCGCATAGTGGCCGAGGCGCGTGCGCATGCGCCGGGACACGTGCACCTGTATCGGCCGGAGCGCGCCAGCGAACCGTTCCGCGTTGAGCTGTGCGTGCGCTCTGGTCAACTGGTCAGCCAGCGGCCGATCGTCGGGGTGCAACCGTTCGCGGGTGCGTCGCGCCCGTTCACCACGCGGCACCGGGAACGCGAGGATGAGGCGTCGGGCCGCCGCGCGCGCGGCTCCGCGTCCGCACACGAACACGACGATCGCGCGCAGCACCTCCTCCGGCGCCGCGACGAACGCCTCGTGGACGCGGAGTCCCGTGCCGCGGAACGACACGTACACGGCGCGATTCCGCGTGAGCGTCAGCGACGTCACCCCGCGCATGCCGAGTCGCTGCAGGCGCGCAAGCAACGTCCCGGAGGCATCGAACGCGAGTTCGAGCTGCCCCGGATCGCGAATCAGGCCGGCACGCGCGAGGAGCGAGCGAAGCATTGCACCGGGGAAGGCTCGAACGCCGCACGATCGGTCCAGTAGTGCGTGGTCACCGCAATGTGCCGGTCGGTCACCGTGATGTCGTGAAACGAACAGGGGCGCCCACCGCGTGAGCGGTTCGACAGCGTCCCGGCGGTGCACACGACCATGCCGCCGTGCTCGGGCAGATGGTGCACCGCCTCCTGGTGATCGTGGCCGCACAGCACCAGGTCGACGCCCGCCCGTGCATATCGCTCGATCACCTTGCCGGGGTGTTTGATGCCGAAGCGGTTCGAGAGCTGCCCGCGCACGGGGTTGTGGTGCATCACCACGATCCGCGCGGTGTCAGTGGGCGTTGCCGCGCACTCGGCGGCCACGCGATCGAGCTGAGCGTCGGTCACTACGCCGATGATGGACACGTCCCGCGGTCGCGTGGTGAGCGTATACCAACCCACGCCGTGCGAGGTGTTCACGCCGATCACGCGCGCCCCGGGCACCGACATCGCCGGTTCGAGGTCCTCGCTGATGTAGCGCCGGTAGCGCGTGTAGAGCCCATCGGTGCCCAGCAGGTGCAGCGGGGACATCCACCACGACACGTCGTGGTTCCCGGGCACGATGAGCAAGGGTCGATGCCGGCGCACGTCACGGATGAACGCCGCCGCGCGCTGGAACTCGCCCGAGAGCGAGCGTTGCGCCACGTCGCCCGAGACGATCACGGCGTCGTAACCGGCCGACGCGCCGTGGGCCTCCATCGCGTCGATCACTTCCGGGATACACGGTCTGCCGAAGTGCAGGTCGGAGACGTGGAGCAGTCGCAGGGTTCCGCTCGGCACGCGGCGCGTCAGCCGGTGACGCGCGCGATCACGGCGTCGGCGTACTGCGCCGTGGTCGCCGAGCCGCCCAGGTCGCGCGTGGTGACGCGCCCCTCACGCACGACCGCCTCGACCGCGGAACGGATGCGGTGCGCCCGTGCGCCGTCGCCCACATGGTCGAGCATGAGGCAAGCGGCGAGCAGCAGGGCCGACGGGTTGGCGACGCCAAGGCCAGCGATGTCGGGCGCCGTCCCGTGGACCGCCTCGAAGATCGCCGCGTGCGCCCCGATGTTCGAGCCGGGCGCCATCCCCAGCCCACCGACGAGGCCCGACACGAGGTCGGACAGGATGTCGCCAAAGAGGTTGGTGGTGACGATCACGTCGAACTGCTCCGGCTTCATCACCAGCTGCATCGCACAGGCATCGACGATCCGCTCGTCGTACGCCACGCGGCCCTCGAACTCCCTGGCGATCTGCTGCCCGACCTGGCGGAACAGGCCCTGCGAGTACTTGAGGATGTTCGCCTTGTGCACCAGCGTGATCTTGCGCCGTCCGTGGGCCAGCGCGTACTCGAACGCATAACGAATGACGCGCTCCGACCCGACGCGCGTGATCAGCGCGATCGACTGCGCCGCGGCCTTGTCGTCTTCTGCAATCTTGATGTAGTGCTCGAGGCCGGCGTAGAGCCCCTCGGTGTTCTCGCGCACCAGCACGATGTCGACGCCCTCGTACCGCCCCCCGGGCACCAGGTCGCGCGACGGCCGCACATTGGCGTAGAGGTCGAACGTCTTGCGCAACGCCACGTTGATCGAACGAAAGCCCTCGCCGATCGGCGTCTCCAGCGGCCCCTTGAGCGCCAGCTTCGTGCGCCGGATCGAGTCCAGCGTCGCGTCGGGAATGGGGTTGTTGACCGCCTGGACCGCGGCCATTCCCGCGAGCTGACGGTCCCATTCGAAGGCTGCCCCCGACGCCTCGAGCACGCGCAGGGTGGCTTCAGTGATGTCCGGCCCGATGCCATCACCGGGGATCAGCGTGCAGGGAATGCCCATGGATTCGATCAGTCACGCGGCACGACGAGGTCGGCCGCTCGGTGGATCGCGGACTCGACGGCCGCGAAGGAATAGTCGGACGCCCGTGCCCCGGCCACGCTCCCGCTCCACCGCACCTGTGTGCCGCGCACGTCGACGATCGCCATCGAGAGGGCGACGTGTCCGCCCGCGTCGTCGCCCACGAACGCCACCTCCAGCGGCACCAGCGCCCAGCGCGCGTCACTCACGCCCGCCAATGCACGCAGCTGCGACGACACGGGTTCCAGCACCATCTGCTCGCGCGAGCGCATCGCCGCGCGAATGGCCCCCAGCGCTCGCACTTGATAGGGATCGGTGACGTACGTCGGGTTGCGCCGCGCGGCGCGCACGAGCGCGGCGGTGAAGGCCCACTGCGTGAGTCCGCGTTCACCCAGTTGCGCCGCCAGCGTGGAGTCGACGCGACGCAGCAGCACCTGCTCGTCCCCGGCCCGCGCGCGCCATCCCAGCGGATCGACCCCTGAGACCGACTGCGCCGGCAGCACCATCACGCGTTCGGCCGCGAAGCGGTTGAGTGACCCGGCGCTCGTCGCCGCCGTCGCGGCCTGGCCGGGCGCTGTGGTTCCCGTCGCCGAGCGCGCCGCGGATCCGCCACACGCGAGCGCCCCCGTGAGACTCAGGGCGGCAAGGCGCCGGATACGGCCGGGAAGAAGCGTCACGGACCGAAAACTAGCCGCACGCTCACCGCGACGGCACCGATTGGTTGACCCCCCCGGCCACGCGGTCCAATTTCTGCCCCCGGTACGCCGGACTTCATGCACGCTGCGCCGCAGCGGCCACGTGCCTCCGCTCGCCCCTCAACCTCACGTTATGCAGCGAACGCTGAAAGTTCTCGCGTGGGTCGCCGTCACGGCGATCGGCACGGCGTCCTTTGCCTGGCTCGCGCTGTCGCGAGGCGAAACGGTCAGCGCCGCATGGCTGGTGACCGCGGCGGTCTGTTTCTACGCCGTTGCCTATCGGTTCTACAGCAGGATCATCGCCGCCAACATCTTTGCCCTCGACGCCACGCGGCGCACGCCGTCGGAGCGACTCAACGACGGCCGCGATTACGTGCCGACCAACCGGTGGGTCGTCTTCGGCCACCACTTCGCGGCCATCGCCGGCCCCGGACCACTCGTTGGTCCGACGCTCGCCGCGCAGTTCGGCTTCCTGCCTGGCGCACTCTGGATCGTCATCGGCGTCGTACTCGGCGGCGCGGTGCAGGACTGCGTCATCCTCTGTGCCTCGGTTCGCCGCAATGGCAAGACGCTGGGTCAGATGGCGAAGGAGGAGATCGGGAGCGTCGCCGGCGTGACCGCGCTCGTCGCGGTGCTGGGCATCATGATCGTCCTCATCGCGGTCCTCGCGCTCATCGTGGTGAACGCGCTCGGCGACAGCCCGTGGGGCATCGTGACCGTTGGCCTCACGATCCCGATTGCGCTGCTCATGGGCGGCTACATGCGCTGGATCCGGCCACACAAGGTGCTGGAGGCCACCGCGGGTGGACTTGTCCTGCTCGTGGTCGCGCTCTTCATCGGCCGCGCAGTCGCCGAGAACCCGGCGCTGGCGCCGAGCTTCGCGCTGTCGCGACCGGCGCTCGCAATCACGATCATGGTCTACGGCTTCATGGCCAGCGTGCTACCGGTCTGGCTGCTCCTGGCTCCACGGGACTACCTCTCGGCGTTCGTCAAGATCGGCGTCGTCGTCGCGCTGGCGGTGGCGATCCTGGTCGTGATGCCCGACCTGCAGATGCCGGCCGTCACGCGGTTCATCGACGGCACCGGCCCCGTCTTCGCCGGCAAGTTGTTCCCGTTTTGCTTCATCACGATCGCGTGCGGCGCGATCTCGGGGTTCCACGCGCTGATCTCTTCAGGCACCACGCCCAAGCTGCTCGAGCGCGAACCCGACGCGCGATTCATCGGCTACGGCGCGATGCTCACCGAGTCACTCGTCGCGACGCTCGCCCTGATCGCCGCGTGCGTACTCACCCCCGGCACCTTCTTCGCCATCAACTCGCCGCCGGCAGCGATCGGCACGACCGTGGAGAGTGCGGCGGCCGCTGTGGCCAACTGGGGCTTCACGCTCGACCCCGCCGCCTTCACCGAGCTGACCCGCAACATTGGCGAGAGCCGACTGCTCTCGCGGACCGGTGGCGCACCGAGTCTCGCGGTCGGCATGGCGCAATTGTTCTCCGGCTGGATGGGTGCGCACACGCTCGCGCTCTGGTACCACTTCGCCATCATGTTCGAGGCGCTCTTCATCCTCACGACGCTCGATGCCGGCACCCGCGTCGGGCGTTTCATGCTGCAGGATCTGCTCAAGCATGTGTACGCACCCCTCGGGCGCATTTCGTGGTACCCGGCGGTGGTGTTCTCGAGTGCGCTGTTCGTCGCGCTGTGGGGCTACTTTCTGTACCAGGGCGTCGTCGACCCGCTGGGTGGCATCAACTCGCTCTGGCCGCTGTTCGGCATCGCCAACCAGCTCCTCGCGCTCGTCGCCCTCTGCGTCGGCACCACGGTGATCATCAAGATGGGCAAGCAGCGGTATGCGTTCATGACGCTCATTCCCCTCGTGTGGCTCACGATTGTCACGATGAGCGCCGGGTGGCTCAAGATCTTCTCGGCCGATCCGCGCCTGGGGTTCCTCTCCCACGCACGTGTGCTCGAAGGGCAGGTCGCGAGTGGTACCCTGCCCGCCAACATCAGGTCTGCGGCGGATGCAGGGCGCCTCATCTTCAACGACCGCCTCGACGCCGGCGTGACGGCGTTCTTCCTGCTTTCCGTCATTGTCGTGCTCGCGGCCTCGGCCAGGGAATGGTTGGCCGTGCTCCAGGGTCGCAAACCGGCGGTGTCCACGGAAATTCCCTTCGAGCCACGGGTCGCGGTGGCGGGAGACTGACGCATGCGACGCCATTTGCTGTCCGCCATCGTCCTGGCCGCGTTCCCACTCGGTCTGCAGGGCCAGGGTCGGTTTGATTTCTCCATCGCGAACATGATGCGCGGGCCGGAACTCTACGGCCGCGAACCCGGGAGCCCGCGCTTCACGCCCGACGCGGCGTGGATCTATTTCCAGTGGCTCCCGCCGGGCACCGCGTGGAACGAGCCCCTCAAACCGTGGCGCGTTCAGGCACGGCCCGGCGCCGCCCCCGAGGCGCTGAGCCCGGCACACATGGACTCTGTCGCACCGTTGCTCGCCGCAGGCTCGCTTTCGCCCGATCGCGCGCGCCGCGTGGTGTCGGTCGGGGGAGACCTGTGGCTGGTCGACATGCGCGCGAGCACGGCGCGACGGCTGACCCACACGCCGCCGATCAACGAGTCCAGCCCCGCCTTTTCGGCTGACGGGCGCACCGTGTACTTCGTGCGCGAGGGATCGAACGTGATGTCGCTCGACCTCGCCACGCCAACGATTGCGCAGTTGACCGACGTCCGGCCGGCTCCGGCGCCGCCTACGCCCCCGCGACTCGACCCGCAGCGTGCCGCGCTCGAAGGCGATCAGAAGCTTCTGTTCGAGGCCGTGCGTGAACGCGCGCGCACGGATTCCATCGCCAGGGCTGACCGTGAGGCCGACGAAGCCGCGCGTCCGCGCGCGCTCTACCTCCTGCCCAACGAGCGCATCACGTCGCTGAGCGTTTCGCCCGCCGGTCGTTCGCTCCTCTTCACGACGACCTTCGCCACGCCCGGGGCCCGACAGGCGATCGTGCCCAACTACGTGACACTCTCGGGCTACACCGAAGACATCGTCATCCGGTCGAAGGTGGGCGACACGCAGGGCGGCGGACGCGCGGGCTTCATGGAGCTGCCCAGCGGCAAGGTCACCTGGCTCAGGCCTCATCCCACCGACACGTCGCGCACCGCGGCAAGCGTGCGCGCGCTGGGGTGGAACGCGAGCGGGACGACGGCCCTGCTCTTTGTCGAGCAGTCCGACTTCAAGGCGCGCCATTTGTACACCGTGGACGGCGCGAACGGCGCCCTGCGATCCATCGACGTCCTGCGCGACTCGGCGTGGGTCGGCGGACCGTGTTTCGGCTGCGGCGGCTTTGTCCCGGGCGGTGACCGCGTGTGGTTCGTGAGCGAGGCCGACGGCTATGCGCACCTCTACACGATGAATGTCGACGGCAGCGACCGGCGTCAGCTGACACAGGGCAAATACGAAGTGCTTTCGGCGCGCATCTCCGACGACCAGCGCTGGTTCGAGCTCACTACGTCGGAGGTCTCACCGTTCGAGCAGCACTTCTACCGGATGCCCGTCGCCGGTGGGCCGACCGAACGCATCACCACCGCCGTCGGTGGGCACCAGGTCGTCGTGTCCCCCGACGGCCGGCTCATCGCCGACGTGTATTCGCAGTCCAACACGCCGCCCGAGCTGTTCGTTGGCAACTACGCCCCGGCCGCGGCACTCTCGAAACTCACCACGTCACCCACGGCGGAGTGGCTCGGCTTCGGGTGGATCAAGCCGGAGATCGTGATGATCCCCGCCTCCGACGGCGTCCAGGTGCCGGCACGCATCTACCGGCCGCGCGACATGCGCGCGCGGCCTAACGGCGCCGCGGTGATCTTCGTGCACGGCGCGGGCTACCTGCACAACGTGCACAATTACTGGTCGAGCTATTCCCGCGAGTACATGTTCAACCAGTACCTCGCGTCCAGGGGCTACGTCGTGCTCGACATCGACTACCGCGCCTCGGCCGGGTACGGGCGCGACTGGCGCACCGCGATCTACCGCTGGATGGGCGGTCGTGACCTTGCGGACCAGGTCGATGGGTCGGCGTACCTCACGAAGAACTTCGGCATCGACCCCGAGCGCATCGGACTCTACGGCGGCAGCTACGGGGGATTCATCACGCTGATGGCGCTGTTCAACGCGCCCAAGTCGTTCGGTGCCGGTGCCGCCCTGCGTTCGGTGACCGACTGGGCGCACTACAACCACGGGTACACGGCGCGCATCCTCAACCAGCCGCAGAGCGATACGCTGGCCTATCGGCGATCGTCACCAATCTTTTTCGCCGAGAAGCTCGAGGATCCCCTGCTGATGGCGCACGGCATGGTGGACGTGAACGTGCACTTCCAGGACATCGTGCGGCTCACCGAGCGGTTCATCGAGCTGGGAAAGACGCGGTGGGAGCTGGCGGTGTATCCGGTGGAGGACCATGGGTTCGTCCGACCGGACTCCTGGACCGACGAGTATCGCCGGATCTTCGAGCTGTTCGAGTCGACGATCCGGAAGGGAGGCCGGCGATGAGCGCCACACCACGCGGCCCCCGCACCTGGTCGCAGACACTCAGGGACGCCGTGAGCCTGCTGCATCGCATCATCGGCGCGCCGGACTACGATGCGTACGTGGCCCACGCCACGCGATGTCACCCCGATCGGCCACTGCTGTCGCGTGACGCGTTTGTGCGCGAGCGCCTGACGGACCGGTATTCGAGGCCGGGCACGCGCTGCTGTTAGACGGATGATGCCCGGCATGGTCTCTTCGTCGCCACGCCTCTAGTGGATTGTAACTGAAGTTCGTGTGGCACGAATGCGGCGCGTGATGTCGGTGTAGCCCCACTGGATCGGCTGGCACGTTTTGTTGTGGGTGCGGATGTAGTGCATGAGCTTGCGACGCAGATCG